>JAAVGC010000001.1 GCA_014800445.1 Bacteroidales bacterium
CGACTACAATAGCCGTCACAAAAATAAAAACAGACTTCTTCATGGCACAAAACTTAAAATGTTAATGTTCACAAATATAGCCACCAAACCCGCAAAAACAAAATAATCAGCAACTTTTCTCAACATTTTCTTACATCCCCCGCGTCATCTGACATCTCCGAGTTCTCTGCGCGCTCCCACCTTCGCAGACAAGCACCGCTTTTTCACTAAAAGTTGGGCAGGGAGTTTTCTTATTCTCACTACTTTTTCTAAATTTGTAAAAACACCAGACCACGTTATGGATAAGAAAATAAAGAATCTGATTTTTGATCTCGGTGGTGTTATAATCGACATCAGACGTGAAAACTGCGTAGCGGCTCTTAAAGAGCTCGGCATGGCTGACGCAGATAAATTTCTTGGTGATTACATCCAGAAAGGCCCTTTTCTGCAACTTGAAAACGGAGGCATTACGGCGGCACAGTTCCGCGACGAGATACGCCGACATATTCCCCAAGCTGTCACCGATGTGCAGATCGATGAGGCACTCGGTAAATTCCTTATAGGCATACCGGTTGAGCGTCTTCGCATGCTTGAGAACCTGCATAAGAACTACAAGCTCTATATTCTTTCCAACACCAANCCAATCATGTGGGATCAAGGTATAAAGCAGTTCTTTGAGGGCGACGGACACAACCGCGAATATTACTTCGACGGAGAAATCGCATCCTTTAAGGCAGGATACGTGAAACCCGACAAAGAGATATTNCAGTACGCCATCGACCACCTCGGCATCAATCCCGCCGAGTCAATCTTCTTCGACGACTCCATTGACAACACCCGGTCAGCCGAGGCACTTGGGTTCAACACCATTCATGTCGCACCGGGCAAAGATATCACAGAGTTGGTTCCCTGATGGAAATCCTATCNGCCGGCCATAAAGAAACAGGCTCAAAAGGTCGCATNGCTACAGTAGGCATGTTTGACGGAGTCCATCTCGGGCATCGCCATCTCCTGCANACACTCATCAGTGAGGGAGCTGAACGTCGGCTCACCCCTATGGCAGTGACCTTCAATACTCATCCACTCAAAGTGGTAANATCCTCGCGGCAGGCTCCACCCTCGGTCACTACCCTTTCCGAGCGACTTCAACTTCTCGAGTCCACCGGATTAGATGAATGTTTGTTGCTTGATTTCACNCAGCAGCTTATGAGCCTCACGGCACGCGACTTTCTGCGTATGCTGCGTGACGACTATGGTGTGATGGCGTTTGTTACGGGCTTCAATAACCGTTTCGGCTGCGACACAGCCCTTACATTCGATGATTANTGTAACATAGCAGCCGAGGANAACATTGAGCTTATCAGAGCTTCTGAATTTTCAACCGGACGGCACGACTCCGTCATAAGTTCGTCGGCAATAAGGACATTGATCGCAACCGACGGCAATGTGACAGAAGCCGCGATGATGTTAGGCCGTCCGTACTCTCTATCAGGCACCGTGGTGCATGGCAAAGCACTCGGGCGCACCATCGGATTTCCAACCGCCAATCTGCGACCCGATAGCCCCGACAAAATTATACCACTCAAAGGCGTCTACGCTTGTCAGGCAACCATATCTGATCAAAGCGGCGATGTACTCCCAGCCATGGTAAACGTTGGCGACCGCCCGACATTCGATGACTCTCTCGGTCTCTCCATCGAAGCGCATATCATAGGACTGAACCACGACATCTACGGCCAGCCTCTTACTCTGCACTTCCTGAGACGCCTGCGCGACGAGCGACGTTTTCACTCACCGCAAGCTCTCAAAGAGCAGCTATCCATTGATCTCGATCAGACAATTGCCCTTAACAAAAACAGCTTATGAAAAAACTCGTCATCTCCACAGGCGCAGGCATGAGCGCCGAAAGCGGCATCTCTACATTTCGCGATGCCGGCGGACTTTGGGAACAGTACCCCGTCATGCAGGTGGCGAGTGCCGACGGGTTCCGTGCCGACCCCGCACTCGTGCACAGATTCTACAACGAACGACGTCACCAGCTGATCGGGGCGCAACCAAACGCCGGGCACCGCGCACTCGTGGAACTTGAAAAATACTTCGACGTACGCATCATCACTCAGAACGTTGATGACCTCCACGAACGTGCAGGATCTGAACATGTGCTTCACCTTCATGGCGAACTGATGAAAGTGCGTGCTCTCGACGACGAGACACGCCTGTTCACACTCACCCCGGGAAATCTCGACACCACCCCCGACACTGTGATCGACGGCCACCACGTGCGTCCCCACATTGTGTTCTTTCAGGAAGCGGTGCCTAACTTCGAAAGTGCCTGCCAGCTGGCTGAGGAAGCCGACATTTTTGTCGTCATAGGCACATCCATGAGCGTCTATCCTGCGGCTGCGCTGCTCTCCTATGTGCGTCCCGGCACAGAGGTCTATTACATCGATCCAAATCCCGCCCGAGTACCCGAGTGGGTGAAAGTAATCAGAGCCGGAGCATCCGAGGGTATTGAACGCCTTACTCAGATTTTGCTAAAAGAAGAAAAAGATAAAGCATGACAGCTTTTCAGGAGTTCCTGCACTCGCCATGGCTCTATTACACGCTGATGACAGTCTACGCCTTGTCGATATTGACTGTCATTATCGTTATTCTGTCAGAGAACCGTAGTCCGGTCAAATCTCTGGCATGGATGACCGTGCTGTTGGTCGTTCCCGGCGTGGGGCTGGTTCTCTACATCTTTTTCGGACGCAACATTCAACGTAAACGACTTATATCAAGGCGAAATCTTCGGAAACTACGGCGCACAGAATCCTCACGCCGTCCCACTGATTTCCGCCGTCTCAAGCTGTCGCCGCAGTCGGTACAGCTTGTGAAACTCACTCATTCACTTGCAGGTGCAGTATATCATGAAGGCAATTCCGCAACTGTTTTCAATCACGCGAGCAAGAAGATGGATGCCCTCATCGCTGATATTGAAAACGCCACTGATTATGTGAATCTTGAATATTACATAATCGACGACGACAAAACCGGGCGTCGATTGCAGAAAGCATTGATCGACGCCGCGCGACGCGGTGTAAGAGTAAGGGTGATCTATGATCACGTGGGCAGTTTCTCTGCCGGAAGAAAATTCTGGAAAGAACTTCGTGAAGCAGGTGCCGATGTGCATCCATTCTTCAAGGTCGTCTTCCCATTATTCGCTACCCGCATCAACTGGCGCAACCACCGCAAAATTGCAATTATCGACGGACGCTCCGCCTACATCGGAGGCATGAATATAGCCGATCGTTACATGGCATCCACATGGCGCGATCTCCACGTGCGCATTCAGGGACCTGCCGTCAGAGCCTTGCAATATTGCTTCGCTGTCGACTGGACATTCATGGGACAACCGCTGGTGAAGGACGATGTTCCGCTTGACCACACTCCCGTGGAGACGCCGATGGGCATACAGCTTGTTTCATCGGGGCCAACCGGAAAGTGGCCTAACATATCCATGGTGTTTCAGCGCGCCATAGCCAATGCAAGNCGACGCGTCTACATCATGACCCCNTACTTTCTCCCCGACGACGCGTTGCTGCGTGCGTTGCAGACCGCAGCACTCGCCCACGTCGATGTGCGCATACTGATTCCGCGCAATCCTGACTCTGCNGTAATGCGTCATGCCTCGTTCAGCTACATAACTCCGTGTCTCAACGCTGGCATGAAAGTTTTTCTCTACGAAGGGGGGATGCTTCACACCAAGGCNCTGATCATCGACTACGACATGGTTTCAGTCGGATCGAGCAACTTCGACTTCCGTAGTTTCGANCANAATTTCGAGGCAAACATNATNGTTTANTCACANGAGTTNAACNCACGCATCACCGAGGAATTCCGCGAAGCGTGTCAGTCGGCTACACGNGTCGTANCGTCAGAGTGGCATCGCCGCCCGTTGATCANCCGCGCCATACAGTCTGTCGTAAGACTTCTTTCACCNATTCTCTGACATGATGGAACTTGAAGAATACCTCCTGAGCCATACNGACCCCGAACCCGACTATCTGAAGCGACTGTACCGCGACGCCAACCTTCAGCTGCTATATCCTCGCATGGTGTCGGGACACCTTCAGGGACGGTTACTGAAAATGCTCACCTCCATGATAGCCCCGCGACGTGCTGTCGAACTCGGAACCTTTGCCGGATATTCCGCACTCTGCATCGCCGAAGGNCTNCCNGANGGNGGGACGCTTGACACCATCGAGATATTCGACGAGCTTCTGCCTTTTCTCGAAAATCACCTCGCCGGAACACCATTTTCCGACCGTATACGACTGCATATAGCCGACGCAATGTCTATTTTACCAGAGTTAGCTGCCCGGGAAGGCCGATTTGACATGGCTTTCATTGACGCAGATAAACGCCTCTATCCCGCCTACTACGAGATGCTGATTCCGTGCATGAATCCGGGAGGATGGATCATTGCCGACAACACACTTTGGGACGGGAAAGTTCTTGATACCCTGAAAGATCCAGGCACGTCACGACACAACAGGCAGGCCACTGAAATAGCCCGGTTCAATGATATGGTAGCAGCCGATAAACGTGTCGAGAAGCTCACATTACCGTTGCGCGACGGCTTAACAATCATCCACCTCAAACAATAAGTAAATCAATCACATACAACCATGACCTCAACACCTTGCAGAAACTATCTCTGTCGCCTGTTTTGCGCACTCTTCGCTGTTGTTACAGCCCTCACTATCAACGCATCTGAAAAACTCGACAACGATACCCTACGCCTTCTCTACTGGAATATCCAGAACGGCATGTGGTCAGATCAGCCCAATAACTACGACAACTTTGTGGAGTGGGTAAAGTCTTATGATCCTGACGTGTGCGTCTGGTGCGAAGCACAGACCATCTACAAGGACGGCACATCTGAAGCCTGTGATCCCGCTGATCGTTATCTCACCGACAATTGGGGGGAACTCGCCGCGCGCTACGGGCACAAATACTGGACAAAAAGCGGTCACAGAGACAATTACCCGCAGGTAATCACATCAAAGTATCCTATAGAGAAAATCCTCGACATCGTTGGTGAAGAACCTGACAGTGTGGTGACACACGGAGCTTGTCAGGCCGCTATCGAGTTCAATGGCAAGAAAATAAACATTGTCACACTGCACACATGGCCCCAGGCTCACGCATATAGAGCAAAGGACATAAAGGAAAGCCGTGCAAAGCACGAAGGCGACAAGTACCGCCGCATGGAGATGGAATATATCTGCAACCACACAATCCTCGCCAATCCCGATGCCAAGAACCAGTATTGGATGATGATGGGTGACTTCAACTCATTATCACCCATCGACAAAGATGTCTACAAAATCACTGATGACAACGATACACGTCTGATCACACAGGATTACATTCTCCGTAACACTCCGTTCATCGACCTTATNGGAGAGAAATATCCNGGTGAATTTCATCCGACAATCGACGGTGACCGCCGCATCGACTTCATCTACTGCACATGGCCGATGTATACATCTGTCGTAAAGGCTTATGTTATCAGAGACAGTTACACTAAAGACCCGAAATATGACGAGGCCACCCATTTCCATTATCCGTCTGACCACAGGCCGATATTGGTGGACTTTGAATTGAAATAACCCTATCACATTCATGAACAGCCAGAAACTTCGCATAGTTTTTCTCGGAACTCCCGACTTTGCAGTTGAGAGTCTTGATCGCATTCATTCAGCCGGTTACGATATCGCAGCAGTAGTAACAATGCCCGACAAGCCAGCAGGACGAGGTCATAAACTACTGCAATCGCCGGTCAAGCAGTGGGCTGTAGCTCACGATATTAGAGTTCTGCAACCCACCAACCTGAAAGATCCTGCATTTGTCGACGAGCTACGCAGTCTCGATGCCAACCTATTCGTTGTCATAGCATTCCGCATGTTACCTGAAGTGGTATGGCGCATGCCATCTCTCGGCACATTCAACCTTCATGCCTCACTTTTGCCTCGCTATCGCGGAGCTGCCCCGATAAATCATGCGGTGATGAACGGTGACTCCACGACCGGAGTNACCACTTTCTTCCTCAAACATGAGATAGACACAGGCGACATCATAGCCCAGCGAAGCATCGACATCGCCCCCGATGAGGATGCAGGCTCTGTTCATGACCGGCTCATGCACCTTGGCGCCGAACTCACATTGGAGACCCTGCAAAGCATCACCGATGGCACNCTACNCACTATCAGCCAAGANGATATGCTGACTNCTGGAGAAGAACCCACCCCGGCTCCCAAGATATTCCGTGAGACATGCGAAATCGACTGGAATCGNCCTGCACAACAGATACACAACCATGTNCGCGGCCTCGCGCCTTACCCCGCTGCATGGACACGCATCACACTTCCGGGNCAAGCTGCCCCAACTGAGATGAAGGTTCTGAAAGTGACAGTAGCCGACGGATTTAATCTCACACCGGGAGAGACCGCAGTAGACCACGGCCGTCTCATAGTGGGATGCGGTGACGGCGGTGCCATAGAGATTCTTCAGCTTAAACCCGAAGGGAAACGTGCCATGCCTGCCGCCGATTTCCTGCGGGGATTGCACCTGTAGAGTTTTTATACTATATTTGACCAATAATAAACCGATTTCATCATCACATCATCATTCCACCCTATGGAGAAAAACCAGAATGCCCCGATCGGTAATGAGGAACTGAAAAGTCCCGGCCCGATGACAGGCGATATCCTGAGCGAAGCTGATCCGGCTGAGCTCCCTGAAAACGCTTTCCGCGAGCTTGCAGCCGATGAAAACTATCGTCCCATCATGCACCCTGCACGTGAATATCGCGAAGTCACCGTTTACTCGGTTTCACTCGGCCTTATTCTCGCAATAATTTTCAGTGCAGCAGCTGCTTACCTCGGACTGAAAGTAGGTCAGGTTTTTGAAGCTGCTATTCCTATCGCAATCATCGCAGTGGGTGTGAGCGGTGCGCTGAAAATCAAGAACCCTCTTGGGCAGAACGTCATAATCCAGTCGATCGGAGCCTGTTCCGGCGTGATTGTGGCTGGTGCAATCTTCACACTTCCTGCTCTCTACATTCTTCAGGCAAAATATCCTGAAATTACTGTCAACTTCTTCCAGATATTCCTTGCCTCACTTCTCGGNGGTATTCTCGGCATCCTGTTTTTCATTCCCTTCCGCAAATATTTCGTGAAGGATATGCACGGAAAATACCCTTTCCCTGAAGCTACAGCAACCACTCAGGTACTCGCAAGCGGACAGAANGCTTCNGATGGCTCACANGCAAAAACTCTCATCATCGCATCACTTATCGGCGGTATCTACGATTACGTTGTGGAGACATTTGGTTTCTGGGCCGGAACACTCAACACACAACTGACTTCGTGGGGTGAGACAATCGCTGAGAAAACCCGCCTTGTCCTTTCAGTGAACACAGGTGCTGCTCTGCTCGGTCTCGGCTATATCATCGGCCTGCGATATTCGTTCATCATCTGTGCCGGATCATTTTTCGTGTGGTGGGTGATAATTCCCCTGATGGGCACTTACGGCTCAGCTGAAATAGCGGCAATGGACTCGCAAAGCATCTTCTCAGGCTATGCACGCATGATAGGAATCGGCGGCATCGCAATGGCCGGCGTTATCGGTATCATCAAGTCATGGCCGATCATCCGTCAGGCTGTGGGACTTGCCGGACGTGAATTCAAGGGAGGAGCTAATGCCTCGGGACAGAAGACTGTGCGCTGGCAAACCGATCTCTCGATGAAGACCGTAACCTTCTGCCTCGGAATAGCTCTGATCGCAGTATTCATCTTCTTCTGGGCCGGTGTGATCTCCACATTCTGGCAGGCTGCCGTGGCATGGGCAGTTGTCACCATCATCGCCTTCCTCTTCACGACTGTTGCCGCTAATGCAATCGCTATCGTCGGAACAAACCCGGTTTCAGGCATGACTCTGATGACTCTGATTATCGCATCGGCAATTTTTGTGATGATCGGTCTTAACGGCACTACCGGCATAGTGGCTTCAATGGTTATCGGCGGCGTGGTCTGCACGGCTCTTTCAATGGCCGGCGGTTTCGTGACNGACCTGAAGGTAGGATACTGGCTCGGATCAACCCCNCGCAAACAGGAAAGCTGGAAATTCCTCGGCACTCTTGTTTCTGCCGCTACTGTAGGTGGCGTAATCCTTGTGCTCAATGAAGTATATGGTTTTTCAGGGCCAAATGCACTCGTTGCTCCACAGGCCAATGCCATGGCTAATGTGATCGAGCCGCTGATGATGGGCGGNGACACCCCTTGGATCCTCTACATGACCGGCATTGTGCTCGCTCTGCTGCTCAACTGGCTTGGCGTGCCCGCACTGGCATTCTGCCTCGGTATGTTTATTCCTCTCTCGCTCAATACACCGCTACTTGTTGGNGGAGCTATAGCATGGTTTGTATCAACACGTTCCAAAGATAAAGCTGTTAACGACGCACGCCGTGACCGCGGTACACTCATCTCNTCCGGTCTTATCGCCGGCGGTGCTCTCTTCGGTGTATTCGCCGCTCTTACACGCTTCTTCGGCTTTGAATACCAGTGTCCGATGAATGACTCGACACTCCAGTCTCTCGGCGTTGTAATCTACTGTCTGCTCATCGTCTACCTGATATGTGACACGATGCGCGCTAAAACAAAATAACCAAAATGAAAAAGCAGACCAAGGCTATCCACACCGGCTTCCGACGCGGCGACGCTTACGGAGCTATTGCGATGCCCGTGTATCACACCTGCGCCTACGAGTTTCCCGACACCGACAAAATGGCCGACTCTTTCTGCGGCCGAAGCGATGATCCTGACTACTCCCGCGTGACTAATCCAACGGTCATCCACTTCGAAGACCGCATAAAGGCTCTCACNGGAGCAGCGGATGTTGTGGCAGTAAACTCCGGTATGGCCGCGATCTCCAACGCTCTGATTACCCTGACATCGGCGGGGCAGAACATCGTGACATCACGCCATCTGTTCGGCAACACGTTCGCACTGATCACTAACACGCTCAATCGGTTCGGTATCGAGGCAAGATGTATCGACNTGACCGATATCAAGGCTGTAGAGGCTGCAATCGACGGAAACACATCATGTGTCTTTCTNGAGATTGTAACCAATCCTCANCTTGAAGTGGCTGATATTCCAGCTATCGCATCAATCGCCCANAGCAAAGGCGTGGCTGTTGTCGCTGACACTACAGCCATCCCNTTCACTGAATTTGAGGCAAAAGAACTTGGNGTGGACNTTGAGGTAATCTCCAGCACNAAGTACATTTCAGGAGGAGCTACCTCGGTCGGCGGTNTGATNATNGANTACGGCACTNTNGANGGCTTCAGGCANCGTATGCGNTTCGACACGCTNATGAATCTCGGAGCCTACATGAACCCGCAGACAGCCTATATGCAGACTCTCGGTCTTGAAAATCTCGATGCACGCTATCGGCTTCAAAGTGCGAATGCTCTTGAGCTTGCACAGCGTCTGAAAGGACTTAAAGGCATAGTCGAGGTAAACTATATCGGACTGCCGGAACATCCCTACCATGAGGCGGCCGCGCGTCAGTTCGGNTCTACNGGNGGAGCGATGATGACTATAGATCTCGCCTCGGAGCAAGCATGTTACGATTTCCTGAATCGTCTGCAAGTAGTGAAGCGCGCCACAAATCTCTTTGACAACAAGACCCTTGCAATACATCCCTGGAGCACAATTTTCGGACCGTTCACTCCGGAGAAACGTCGTTCGATGGATATAAAGGACACGACGATACGCATTTCCGTTGGTCTTGAAGATATGGATGACATTGTTGCCGACATAGATCAGGCACTCGGAAACTAAGAACAAAAATCACTCTGCAAGAGTTATATAAATTGCGAGGGTGTCATGAAGAGCTTGTATCAAGCACTTTCGTGACACCCTTTCTGTAATTCAAATATAACTCTCCTGAAATGAAGCTCAGTTACCTTTTTCTCGCTTTCACGATTCTCTCAATCGTCACAGGCGCATTGACTCACCGTCAGCGCCCGCGTCTCGCGCCTTACCGCATGAACCTTAACGAGTAAGATTCAAAGCGCACTCACTCACGGAAAGTGCGTGCCTTCTGGTCACGGGCAAGCGCAAGTTTCTTTTCAAGCATAGCGCGCTGCAAAGCGAGCCGGTGTCCTCGCGTAAGCGCATTACCCATGCGATAAGCCGCAGCAATACCTCCCACCTGTTTTGCCGTGAGATTCACGCTCTTTGTCTTACCGTCCTCACCATTGAAAATGAGTGTCATCGGTGATGAAGCATACTGCATGGTAAACATACCGATAGTATCACAACGTGCAGCATCATAAGTGACTGTTTCTGATCCCGACAGACGATAATTCAGCTCTCCGTCGTAGGGCACGACACCACTCGTAACAGTCTCTCCCGAAGGGGCTTTCAGAGTAATGGAATTGTGGTGAAGATTCCCGGCCCCCACAACCTCAGAAATCATATAAAACTCACCATCGGCACTCACACGAGCCTGCACACCGGTAGTATTCAGGAAATTTGCATTATTACCTTCCGCTGCAATCCAATAAGGNTCAACAAGCTGTTCGGAATTAACTTTTTTCATCAACGGAAGCACCTCCTCATAAGCCTTTTGCATCTCGGCCTGTAAAGAATCATTTGTTGAAATCTCAATGAGCGTGGCTTCCTCTATTATCGCAGGACGAAGATGCATTGCGTCACGACGCACATCAACCTGCTGCTTGTAGTTTTTTTCTATCGAGTCAAGCAACTGAACGGCTGTCACATAAGATCCTGACTTCATGTGGGCCTCTGCCTGCTCATAAAGACTGCGTGCNGCTTTCTCCTCGGCCGACGGCCCACAAGCAGCCAACAAAGTCAGAGCAGCCACAGCCGCCGAAGGTAAAAATTTATTTGCTTCTTTCAACATCCTTAACGCCTTTTACTGTTTTGATTTTCTTTATAATAGACTGTAGTGTAGCATTATCAGGAACCCCCACCGTGAGTTGTCCCTGAAACAGACCGTCGTGTGAGTCAATGGCGATACTACGCAATGCCACATTCTTTTCCTTGTTGATTATCGAGGTAATATTAGTTACTATGCCGATGTCGTCACGACCGACTATGCGCAAGGAGACACCAAGCAGCGCCCCAAGCTTTCCCGACCACTTTACCGCTATGACTCTGTAGGGATAACGCTGCCGCAGATGCAAAGCGTTGGGACAGTCGGCTCTATGTATCTTCACNGCTCCGTCGCTTGCTACAAAGCCAAAGACATCGTCACCGTAGATCGGATTGCAACACTTTGACAACTTATAGCTTATGCCTCGCACATTGTCGCCTATCACNAGCACATCATTGCCCGGAGAACGATCGGAATCGTCAGGTGTCTGCAATGTAAATTCCTCAGCAGAAACCCTTTCTGCCGTCTCCTGCGGAGCCGCAAGTTCAAGATAACGNTCAATAACCGTCGAGGGGTCAAGGCGTTCGGCCTGAATCTCACCGTAGAATTCGGTGACAGTCTTAAATCCGAGCTTCTTTATCGCCTTCATCAACACCGCCTCCTCAACGTCGATCTTGCGATTCTTGAAACGCCGCAACAGNAATTCCTTACCAAGTTCAGCCTCGCGACCAGCCCGTTCGTTTAGCGTCTGACGTATTTTGTTGCGTGCCTTTGAAGTTACGACAATCGAAAGCCAGTCTTGTTTAGGAGTCTGCTGTGGTGAAGTCATAACTTCGACAGTGTCACCACTGCGCAGTCGATAGCTCAGTCGTTCGTTCTTACCATTGACTTTACCGCCGGTACAGATGCAACCGAGACGCGAATGTATGGCAAACGCAAAGTCAAGCAGTGATGCCCCCAGAGGAAGTCTGTAAAGATCTCCCTTGGGAGTAAAGACAAAAACTTCCTTGTCGTAAACATCCATGCGTAGTTCACGCATCAGGTCGGACTGTTCGCCATCNTTTGCCGTCTCAAGAATGTCACGCACGTTGTTCATCCATGCGTCGAGATTATTCTCNGCCTTCAACCCCTTGTATTTCCAATGGGCAGCCAATCCGCGCTCAGCCACAAGATCCATGCGCCGGGTACGTATCTGTACCTCAACCCATCGTCCTGCAGGCCCCATCACGGTGATATGCANCGACTCATACCCGTTGCTCTTAGGAACACTAATCCAGTCTTTCATTCTCGACGGATTGGGCTGATACATATCCGTTATAATAGAATATGCTGTCCANCAGTCGNTTTTTTCACGTTCCTGTGGAGTATCAATAATGATACGGATTGCAAAAAGGTCGTAAATCCTGTCAAGATCAGTGCCTTGCTTCTTCATCTTGTTGTAGATGGAAGCTATGCTCTTTGTGCGTCCCTTGATATCAAATTTAAGCCCTTCTTTCTCAAGACGCTGCTTGACAGGAGCAATAAAGTCGGCGATATATGCGTCACGGGCAACCTTGGTAGCGTTGAGTTTGCGCGCTATCATGGTGTAAGTGTCACGCAGAGTATATTTCAACGCCATGTCCTCCAGCTTCGACTTTATGCCATAAAGTCCGAGGCGATGCGCCAACGGTGCATACAACAATGCTGCCTCACGGGCAACCCCACGCACGAATTCCTGATCAGGATGATGATTAATCGTCGTCATCAGAGCAAGACGATCAACAATCATGATAATAATTACCCGCAAGTCACGCGCAAAGGTGAGGAGAAGATTTCGGAAATTGTCGGTAAACACAATATTACCCTTTCCATAGAGCGACGCGACACGTGTGAGCCCCTCGACAAGAGAAGCTATGTCATCACCCCATTCCTCGCGGATCATGTCAATTGTGATTTTCTCGCCAACTATGCGGCTCAGGAGTGTTGCCACAATCATATTGCGGTCAGGTGCAACGCTATGGCAAATTGTAAGAGCCGTGTCAAGCCCACGCACAACCGGATGCAAACCATGATCGTCTCGCTCAACAGGTTCATGAGTCATAGCATCCTCAAAATACTGCCGCAACCGCCTGATATCACCCGGAAGCGCTACATCACGAGCCGCCCTCGCAATCTCACCCGCATACTGCACAATGGCAATGCGGTCTTCATGTTCCTTTATCAAAGTCATAACATTCCAGAGGTTGCAAAGTATTTCCACAAAGGCGCTACCATGAGAGCCTGAATAATCTCACCATCGCGCAACAACTGAAGAACTTGAGATTTGCTCATCAGATGCACTGATAAATCCTCAGCACCATCAAGATGCTGCGTATCTATTTTTTCAACACCCACAGCAAGATAGGAATATGCCCAGTTGGTCTGCGACGAGGGATTAGGCGCAAGCCGTGCAAACTGAGTCCATTCGCCCCCTCCAAATCCGGTTTCTTCAAGCAACTCACGACGGGCAGCCTCCTCGGGATTTTCTCCTTGCTCAATCACACCGGCACACAGCTCATAATCGGAGCGTCCGATACCATGACGATACTGACGTATCATCACCATCTCACCATCTTTTGTAATAGCTATGACGTTAACCCAATCAGGATATTCAAGAACGTAATACTCTGGAGCTTCCCGCCCATTGGCAAGTCGCACATGTTCTAATCGGACAGTGAGCCACGGTCTTCTCCAAAGATACTTGCTTGACAATACTGTCCAACGACGATCATCATGAGTGGCGGTAGTCTTTGAATCTTTCATGATTTACACGCTATTGAGACCGAAAGGCGGTCGGGGTTGAGGTATTTACGAGCTACAAGGGCAATATCATCGGCCGTGAAATTCAGAGCGTCCTGCGATCGGTCAAAGAATTCAAGACCCACACCTATCTGCTGCATGGCAAGGCAATAGTCAAGAGTCGCAAAAGGGGAATCAAGCATTCCGGCAAGCCGTGATTGCTGATTACGCCTGATTGCCACACGCTCGGCTTCCGACAAAGGATTCTCCCACAATCCGCACAATTCCCGAGCAGTCTCTTCAACTACCTGATCCACATAAGCCTCATCGGCCTGTGCCTGAATGAAAAGATATGCTCCCTGAGGCGACATACGCAGATTTGCCCCTATACCATAAGTAAGTCCCTTATCCTCACGTATGTTAGTATTAAGCCTACTGCCAAAGTAACCGCCGAGGGCAGTCACGGCCATACGAAGCATCATGTGATGAGGATGCGAAGCATCGGGCAACGGGAGCCCCATCGCTACAGCAGCCTGTTTAACATCGTCGATGTGAGTAATAATTTTTTCGGGAGACTCCGGATTGTAGATTGTTTTCGACGTAGGCCTGTCTATAGCACCGGCAGGAACGGGTAAAGATGATGCAAAAGATTTTACAGCCGAAATCACAGCATCGGTAATGTTGCCCGACACCCACACCGTAGGAGCATAAGTGGAAGAAAGATGCTGCCAATAACGTTGCAGATCATCGCGTTCAACCGAAAGAATGTCGTCGGGGAGCGATACACGCGAACGACGGTGATCCTTACCTGTCATCAAAGGGCGCAAAGCTATGTCAGCCATATACGCCACTTTGCATCTATTCTGCCTTGCCGCCTCAGCCTGACGCAGTCTAAGCGCATAAACACGATCAGCAGGGAAAGCAGGAGCAGCAATCATGTCATGCAAAATATCGAGCACAGGTTCTATGCGACGATTCAGAGCATAGAGATGCANCATAGTNTACTCCTGCACTGTTTCAGCAGCAAACCACGCTCCGTTGCTTTCAAGCGCAGTAGATATCTGCGATGCATTGTATCGTGATGTACCTTCCCTGAGAGCAGCTGCAGCCATTGAAGCGACAGAAATGCAATCGGCATCCATCAGTCCAACCGGCCATGCGACCGTCACACGGCACACCGGTTCAGGACACCGGTCAAGCGACATCAGTCTCACGTGCCCATCATTATCGGTCATAACATCGGCAAGTACCGGTTGCGGGAACTCAAGACGCCCATACTCGGTAACATCCGGCGCGATTGTGCGGTCTACCTGTTTCATAAAGACAAAAATACAGATTTTTATTGACTTCCGAATCTTTTTACACAATCACTTCAAATTAATGAAATCATAAATTGTCATGAGTTTAAATCACTTCAATGCACTTTTTTCAGAATGAATAACTTACTTTTGCACTAAAGGCCAATTTCAAGAACAAAATAACAATTCATGACCATAAAATTCGCTCAATCACTCTGTATCTGCGTTATCACGGCTACAATGGCAGTGTCATGCGCCACAAAACCGACGCACAGAAGCGTTGAAGATCCTACCGTCTATGTCAACCCCTTTATAGGTAATGCCGACAACGGTCACACCTATCCCGGCGCCACACGCCCCTTCGGCATGGTTCAGCCGAGTCCTGTCACCGGTGCCGTAGGGTGGCAGTATTGTGCGGAATATGTCAACGGCGATTCCACAATATGGGGATTCTCACAGACACATCTGAGTGGCACGGGGTGCATGGATTTAGGCAACGTGCTTGTAATGCCTCTGACCGGAGAACGCCTGCGTGCATGGGATGCTTACCGCAGTTCATTTGACAAGTCAAGCGAGACAGCCCGACCTGGATATTACGCTGTGACACTTGACGATGCTGGAGTACGAGCAGAGCTTACAGCGACCTCACGGGTTGCCATGCACCGCTACACATACAACAACGCTGAGAATGCAGCGGTTCTGATCGATCTACAGCATGGCCCCGTGTGGAACGATAGACAATATCACCGCCACATACGCGAGTGTGAAAGCGAGTGGATAAATGACTCTGCTCTTATCGGTCATGTGATCAACAGCGTATGGGTTAAGCAATCCTACTGGTTTGCCCTGCAATTTAATCGTCCGGTCACATCAGTTGACTACCTGCCTATGAGTGAGGAGGAGAAGGGACAACGCATAATAGCAGGATTTGATCTCAAGCCGGGCGAACAGTTGCTCATGAAAGTAGCACTGTCGACCGTGTCATCAGCGGGCGCCATGGCCAACATGCAGACAGAGCTGCCCGGATGGGACTTCGACGCCGTGACGACCGAGGCCCACGACGAGTGGCGTGAACTTCTGAGTCGTGTGGACATGGAGGGAAACGATGATCAGAAGACCAATCTTTACACATCACTCTACCATGCCTATGTGCAACCAAACCGCATCAGCGATGTTGATGGACGCTACCGCAATGCCGCTGATTCAGTTGTAGATGCCACAGGTGGAGAATTCTATTCTACGTTCTCGCTGTGGGACACCTACCGTGCCGCACATCCGATGTATACAATTCTTAATCCTGAGCGTGTCGACGGGTTTGTCAACTCACTAATCGACCAGAGCGAAGTTCACGGCTACATACCGCTATGGGCGCTATGGGGCGGCGACACGGAGTGCATGGTTGGCAACCACGGCGTATCGGTNATTGCCGAGGCCTACAGCAAGGGATTCAAGGGATTTGACNCCGAACGAGCCTATAATGCCATCCGGCGNACACAGACTGTGGCTCATGNTCCAAAGTCGCCATGGGATATTTACCTGCAATACGGCTATTTTCCAAGCGATCTGATTCCACAGGAAAGTGTATCATCAACTCTTGAAACAACCTACGATGACTATGCTGCAGCCGACATGGCGCGTCGCATGGGCAAGACNGAGGATGCNGAGATGTTTGCCGCCCGCGCCGATTACTACAAAAATCTCTTTGACACAACCACACTCTTCATGCGTCCGCGTTTCAGCNACGGCACATGGAAGAGTCCGTTTGATCCGTCGGCAATCGACAGAACCTCAAAATCGGCAGGAATCGATTACACCGAGGGCAATGCTTGGCAGTACACATGGCATGTGCAACATGATGTGCCCGGACTGATAAGCCTGTTCCCCAGCAAGGAAGCGTTTGTTGAACGCCTTGATTCACTATTCACCATCCAACTCGTCACTGATGCCAGCGACGTGACCGGACTTATCGGGCAATATGCACACGGCAACGAGCCCTCACACCACGTTGCCTACCTCTACACTCTCGCCGGACGCCCCGACCGNACGGAGGAACTAATCAGAGAGATTTTTGACACCCAATATCACCCCTATCCCGAGGGACTTTGCGGCAACGATGACTGCGGACAGATGTCGGCATGGTATATTTTCTCGGCGATGGGCTTCTATCCCGTTGATCCTGTNAGNGGCAAGTATATNATCGGCGCNCCNCAGATGCCGCGCATAACGATCACCACACCGTCGGGTAAGGACTTCACCGTGATCGCTGAAAATATTTCGGATGCAAACAAGTATGTGGAAAGCGTCACGCTCAACGGAGAAGTGCTCGACCGCAACTATATTACCCATGACGAAATCATAAATGGCGGAGAACTCCACTTCGTAATGACGGACACGCCGAAGAAGTCACTCTGAAAAAACTTGATGTTGCCTGCCGGGAGAAGTGAATGCGACTTCCAGCAGGCAGTTTTTTGAGCGTGTTGCAAATTTGAGGTCATTTAACCATCGTTAACCCGTTTTTTGTGCTTATCTTTGTTTTTGAAGTGATTTAAACTTATTACAAGATGTTAACCATAATGTGAGACGAACCGTGATATTTAAGTTTACATCACTTCATTGCAAAACATTGCAAGCCGAGACCGATGATGCAGAACGACCTAACAGAATCCATAAAAGCAAAAAGTCCATTCCGCCGGGGAGCCGATGACGGCCTTCTGATGGGTGTTCTACTTGTCATAGTGTTTTTTACGGGTAGTCAGTCATTCCGCTACACCATCGCGGCAGATCTCACTCCGATACTTATGCTCGGCGGCGTGCCTCTACTCACCTACNTCCTGCTCCGGCGTTCATATATCCGCGATAACGGTCTGACGCTTTTCTCGTCACTCTGGATGCAGGGAATTGTCACTTTTTTCTGCGGAAGCCTGATCCTCGCAATGTTCATGTACTGCTTCATGCGATGGATCGAACCTGATTTCATGCGTGAGACTGTAGCCCGTATCGCCGAATTCTACGACTCAATGCCCGATAACCCGCAGGGAAAGGAAATAGCTCTGGTGTTTCACACGATGCTCGACGAAAATGTGTTTCCTTCAGCGATAAGTGTGGCAGTTGAGTCGATATGGCTCGGAGTGTTCTCGGGGTCTCTGCTAAGCATGCTTGCCGCNATTGTTGCCAAAGCACGCCGCGTAATACCCCGAAGCGGAAATCAACAATAACCCCATTTCCACTGAACAAGCATCATGTCACAAGATATAAACCGCCCTGAAATATCAGTCGTAGTTCCGCTTTTCAACGAGGCGGAATCGCTGCCAGAACTTCACGCCTGGATAAAGCGTGTGATGGATGAACATGGTTTCAGCTATGAGATAATCTTTGTCAACGACGGGTCAACTGACGACTCGTGGAAAGTCATCGAGAAGCTGAGCCGCGAAAACAGCGAGGTGGGAGGTGTGTGCTTCCGTCGCAACTATGGTAAATCGCCAGCACTTAACACCGGCTTCCGCAACGCCCGTGGAAAGGTTGTGATCACCATGGATGCCGATCTTCAGGACAGCCCGGATGAAATCCCCGAACTCTACCGCATGATCACCGAGGAGGGCTATGATCTCGTTTCGGGTTGGAAGAAAAAACGCTACGATCCTTTGTCGAAAACAATCCCGACAAAGCTCTTCAATGCTACCGCACGGAAAGTGAGCGGCATACATAATCTACATGACTTCAACTGCGGTCTTAAAGCCTACAGAGACGAGGTGGTGAAACATATTGAGGTTTACGGTGACATGCACCGCTACATCCCCTATCTCGCCAAGAATGCCGGGTTCAACCGCATAGGTGAAAAGGTAGTGGTACATCAGGCACGCAAATATGGCAAGACAAAGTTTGGTCTCGACCGGTTTGTGAACGGCTACCTTGATCTTGCCACACTGTGGTTCACCAACAAATTCGGAGTCAAGCCGATGCACTTCTTCGGACTTCTTGGCTCACTGATGTTCATACTGGGATTCATCGCTGTGATTGTCGTTGGCGCGACAAAGCTCTACAACATGTGGCACGGCCGCCCATACATACTGGTGACCGATTCGCCTTACTTCTTCATCTCACTGGTGACGATGATTCTGGGTACACAGCTGTTTCTCACTGGTTTCATAGGCGAGCTAATAGTGCGCAACGCTCCAGGCCGCAATCACTACGAGATCTCAAAAGAGATCAATCCTAAAGCAAACGTCAACGACGAATCGAAATGAAATCAGGAAGATCCAATAAGTTACGCCTGTTGCCGATAATTGCCGCAACTGTGGCCGCCGCCATGACGATTGCCGTGGAGTCGTGCAACGATATAGGCTGCACGGATCTGCGCAGCTCGATACCACTCGCCGGATTCTACTCCTCATCGTCAGAGAGCCAAGTGACGCTGGATTCTCTGCTCATAGGTGGCGTGGGCGCTCCACATGACTCACTGCTTGTGGACTCGGGAGCACACACATCAAGCCTTTATCTGCCGTTCAGAGCTGAAAAGCCTTCCACGAGCTATTTTATCAAGTACGTAAGCAAAGGGCTTGATTTTACCGAGCTTATCGACACGATCACGTTTGACTATACATCGACAGCCTATTTCGCTTCGGCCGACTGCGGTGCAATGTTCATATATGATATTAAATCGGTTAGCTACACCCGTCATCTCATCGACTCGGTAGGTATCACCGATTCCCTGATCAACAACATGGACATGGAGCGCATAAAAGTATTTTTCCGCACATCAGAGGAGTTATGAAGATACTGAGAGTAATCATAGCAATAGCCGCAATTTCCATGCTGTCATTCGCAGCTAATGGACAAAGGCGCATAACTCCTGTGGAAAATCCGGCAACGCGCACACAATCCATAAGCAAGAAACTGCGTGCCGACACGCTTGACCGCACCAACATCGTGGAGAAGACCGATTCAAAGGGAAACATCATACTCGTGGATACCGTGACAGGAAAAGAGGTCGTGGACTCGACCCAAATACCTGTCGTGCCTCCGATGAAGTATCCGCTGGTCTATTCAGCCTCNATAGGTGTGAATGTGTGGGATCCCCTCATGCGTGCCTTCGGCCAGAAATACGGTCTTATTGAATTCAGCGGAGAATTCAACATGCACAACCGCTATATTCCGGTTTTCGAGCTTGGACTCGGAGAGGCCGACAACGCTCCTGACGGTAACAACTATCACTACCGTTCGCCAATCGCGCCTTATTTCCGCATAGGCATGAATTACAATTTCCTCTACAACTCGTCGGCCGACTACATGGCAATGGCCGGCATACGCTACGGCTTCTCTCCTTTCAGCTACTCAGTGGATGCAACAAGCACCGGATCATCCTACTGGGGTGAAAGTGATGTGATAAACATACCGTCACAACATGTCACCGCCGGGTATTTCGCGCTGCTTTTCAACTTGAGAGTAAGAATTGCCGGGCCAGTTTATCTCGGTTGGGCATTCAGTTACCACTCAATACTTCACGAGAGCAAAACGCCTCACGGCCAGCCTTGGTACATACCCGGTTACGGCACACGCACAAGCTCTATCAGCGGCGCATTCACGGTGACATACACACTTGACCTGACCGGACGGAAACGCAAGAAACAAGAGAGACATCTTCCCGGAACGGAACCACTCATCAACGAGATAACTCCAACAGACCAATAAAAATACAGAAGAACCACGATAACAGTTTACTTCAATGGAAACAATAGGATTATGCAGCGATCATGCCGGATATGAGATGAAAAAAATCATCGAAGGGTATCTGGAAGCCAAAGGTATAAAATGCCATGACTACGGCACATATTCCACCGAGTCATGTGACTATCCCGACTTCGCACATCCCTGTGCAGCAGCCGTGGAAAACGGGACTCACACCCGTGCTATCGCTCTCTGCGGAAGTGGCAACGGTATTGCCATGACTCTCAACAAGCATCAGGGAATACGTGCCGCAATATGCTGGAAAGAGGAGCTTGCAGCTCTTGCCCGCCAGCATAATGACGCAAATGTGCTTGTGCTCCCCGCACGCTTCATCGATAGCGTGGATGCCCTGAAGATCGTCGACATATTCCTCTCGACCGACTTCGAGGGAGGACGCCATGTGCGCCGGGTAGAGAAGATACCGGTTCATTAAAATCACACGTGAAATTATAAAAACGATATATTCAATCATTCATTCAATGCGTTACGTTTTGACACTTACCGCAGCAGCCTCGCTGGCCCTGGCATCGTCATGCAGCCACGCCGACAGGCAGAATCCGCTTACCGCCGAAACATTCGGCACGGAATATGAAATGCCTCCNTTTGATCAGATAACCTACGCTGATTATCTTCCTGCTGTGGAGCTCGGCATAGCCCAACAGCAGGCTGCCGTAGATGCTATCATCAACAATACAGAGGCTCCTACCTTTGAGAATACAGTGCTCGCTCTCGACAACTCAAGNGATCTGCTGACACGCACAACTCTTATATTCAGNGCNCTCGACGAGGCCGACAACACTCCCGAGCTGATGGAACTGAGCGACAAAATCTACCCGATGCTGTCGGCTCACTCAGATGCCATCTACATGAACGATGCACTATTCCAGCGCGTCAAAACCATATATGACAATCTTGACTCGCTTGACCTGGGCACTCCGGAGAAACGCATGGTAACGGATCTCTACCGCACCTTCGCACGCAATGGCGCCCTGCTCAACGACACTGACAAACAGGCCCTGAAGGATATCAACTCCAAACTGACCGACTACTACAACCTCTATAACAAGAACCTACTTGCGGCAACCAATGCCTTTGAGATCGTTGTGGACGATGAGACACGTCTTGCCGGNCTGCCCGCGTCAAGCATCGCCGTGGCTGCCGAGGAAGCCGAATCACGTGGCTACGGCAACGGAAAGTGGGTGTTCACACTCCACGCTCCGAGCCGCCTGCCGCTGTTGCAGTATGCCGACAACCGCGATCTGCGCGAACAGATGTACAAAGGATACACCACACTCGCATCATCGGGTGATACAGACAACCGTNCGGTCATCAACGACATACTGAAAGCACGCTCGCAGAAGGCCAAACTTCTCGGTTTCCCCGACTACGCTGCCTACATGACNGACAACGTAATGGCCAAGACTCCCGAGGCAGCCGAAAATCTGCTGATGCAACTGTGGACTCCGGCACTGAAACGCGTGGGTGAGGAGGTTGCCGAGATGCANGCTATAGTCGACCGCGAGGGTGGCAACTTCAAGATCGAGCCGTGGGACTATTACTACTACGCAGAAAAAGTGCGTCAGGACAAATATGATTTTTCGGAGGACGCAACACGCCCCTATTTCCAGGTGGATTCAGTGCGTAACGGTATCTTCCAGCTTGCCAACAAGCTNTATGGTGTAACCGCAACAGAACTTCCCGATGCACCGAAATATCATCCGGACGTGAAGGTGTATGACCTCCGNGATGCCGATGGCAAGCATCTTGCAGTGTTCTACACCGACTACTTCACACGCCCGTCGAAGCGTCANGGCGCATGGATGTCTAATTTCTCGCTCGAATACGTTGACGAGAATGGCAATGAGGTGCGTCCCATCGTCTANAACGTGGGTAACTTCTCGCGCCCGACAGGCGACCAGCCTTCGCTTCTCTCACTCGACGAGGTGTACACGATGTTCCATGAGTTTGGCCACGGTCTCCACGGTATGCTTACCAATGCCCGCTACAAGGGACAAAGCGGCACATCGGTCGACCGCGACTTTGTNGANCTNCCNTCACAGATACATGANCACTGGGCTTTTGAGCGTGAATTCCTCCCCCTCTATGCCCGCCACTACCAGACAGGTGAAGTTATTCCCGACAGCCTCATCANCAANATGGAAGCNGCTTCNACACATCGTGCCGGCTTTGACATGGCAGAACGCGTGAGCGCCGCTCTTCTTGACCTCGCATACGGTCATGTGAATCCTGCCGAGGGTGAGACAATCGACATCGAGGGCTTTGAAAACGAGGTAGGCAACCGTCTTAATCTTCCGAAAGAACTTACCTACCGTTACCGCTCACCTTACTTCAAACATATCTTCGGTAGCGACGGCTACGCATCGGGCTACTATACCTACATGTGGGCCGAGGTGCTTGACTGCGATGGCTACGAGCTTTTCAAAGAGAAAGGTATATTTGATCCTGAAACTGCTGCATCTTTCCGCAAGAACGTGCTCGAGCCGGGTGGCAGCGAAGATCCGATGACACTCTATGTGCGTTTCCGCGGCCATGAACCTCAGGTGGGTGCCGTGCTCCGCAAATATGGTCTCGACTGATAATTCATATAGCTAAAAAGAATCCAATGAAATACAGCCATATCATCATGTCAGCAGCAATTCTGCCTCTGGCAGTGGCCTGCGGAGGCAATGGCACCGCTACAGAAAACAATGCCGATGCCCCGATGATCGACAAAACCGATTTCAAGGCTACGTCGCGTATATTCTCAATAGAAGCAATGGGAGCACTCGGACGATTGAGTTCGCCCACGCTGTCGCCCGACGGTAATACGGTGCTCTATAGCCTTGCCTACGAGAGCCTGGAACAGAACCGCTCCAACGCGTGTCTCTATACCATCCCCGCCGACGGCGGAGAGATAACCCGCATAACCTCCACACCGAAAAGCGAAAGCAATGCTGTGTGGATCGACGGCGGAAAGCGCATCGCTTTCCTCTCAACCGAATCAGGCAAAGGACAAGTGTGGGTAATGAACGCCGACGGAAGCGCGCGAAAGCAACTCACCAATGTCGAGGCCGGTGTGGACGGCTTCCGCATCTCTCCGGATCAGAGCCGCATCGTGATGATCTCGCCAGTGAAATATGCCCGCACGGCACAGGATGTTTACCCCGATCTTCCCAAGGCCACAGGCCGCATCATCGACGACCTGATGTATAAGCACTGGGACGAGTGGGTGACAGAAATCCCCCACCCCTTCATCGCAGAAATCAACCTCGAAAAGGGTACGTGCGGCGAAGCGAAGGACGTGATGGCCGACGAGCCTTTTGAAGCTCCGGTCAAGCCGTTCGGCGGNATCGAGAGCATTGCATGGACTCCCGACTCGAAGGGTATNGTGTATGTGTCGAAGAANTCGAAGGGGCAGGACTACGCACTCTCGACCAACTCAAACCTCTATCAGTATGACATCGCAGCTGGAACAACNGTATGTCTGACNGAGGGCAATAACGGATACGACACCAACCCGGTATTCTCACCCGACGGCACGAANCTCGCNTGGCTCAGCATGGAGCATGACGGATATGAGAGCGACAAGAACCGTATCATGGTGCTTGACACGGCTACCGGCGAAAAGACCGATCTGACCGCNAACTGGGACTACACTGTGGATGATATCCAGTGGGCTCCCGACAGTAAGTCGATTTACTTCCTCGCATACCGCGGCGGCGTGAAACCGATATTCAACATCGCTCTTGACACCAAGGAGGTTAAAACAGTTGCCGAGGGTGTATGTGACTATGAAGGCATTGTGCCTATGGCCGATGGCTCTGTTCTGGCACTCGCCCACTCGCTCACAGCGCCCAATGACCTCTACCGCATTGCTGCCGACGGNACCTCAAAGCGTCTGACAGAGATAAACGCAGACATACTTGCCCAGATGGATATGCCCACTGTGGAGAAGCGCATGATACCTGCCACCGACGGTAAAGAGATCACAACATGGGTTGTGTACCCNCCGAACTTCGACCCCAACAAGAAGTATCCCGCAATACTTTACTGCCAGGGCGGTCCCCAGTCGGCAGTCAGCCAATTCTGGAGCTACCGCTGGAACCTGTCGCTCATGGCTTCGCAGGGTTATATCGTGATCGCTCCGAACCGCCGCGGCCTACCTGGGTTCGGCACAGAATGGAATGCACAGATTTCAGGCGACTACGGCGGCCAAAATATGCGTGACTATCTGAGCGCAGTCGACTACATGAAGAAGGAGGCATACGTAGACGGTGACCACATCGGCGCAGTGGGTGCTTCCTACGGCGG
Source organism: Bacteroidales bacterium (assembly GCA_014800445.1). Taxonomy (GTDB): domain Bacteria; phylum Bacteroidota; class Bacteroidia; order Bacteroidales; family Muribaculaceae; genus JAFLTL01. Next base: position 25,023 of record JAAVGC010000001.1, read on the forward strand.
TTTCTCGGTGTACTGGCTCGCCGGACATCATGACAACCGTTTCGCCTGCCTGATTGCGCATGCAGGTATCTTCAACCTCGAAGCACAGTATCTTGAAACAGAGGAGCTGTTCTTTGCCAACTGGGATCTCGGTGGACCGTTCTGGGACAAGAGTAACGCCACTGCACAACGCACTTTCGCTACTTCACCCCACAAATTCGTGGATCAGTGGACTTCGCCTATCCTCATCACTCACGGCGAGCATGACTACCGNATCCTCTCATCGCAGGGTGAGATGGCNTTTAACGCTGCCCGCCTGCGCGGTATCCCGGCTGAGATGGTTATTTTCCCTGATGAAAATCACTGGATACTGAAGCCGCAAAATGCGGTGCTCTGGCAACGTGTGTTCTTCCGCTGGCTCGACCGCTGGCTCAAGAATGAGAAGTAATANGATAAAAAAGATGACCTCTTAAGAGGTCATCTTTTTTTATGTNGGGGAGGGANAACGCGGNGGGGGTGAGAAAATGTTGGGAAAAGTTGCTGATTATTTTGTTTTTGCGGGTTGGGCGGCTATCTTTGTGAAAATTCACATTTTAAGTTTTGTGCCATGAAGAAGTCTGCTTTTATTTTTGCATCGGCCATCGTAGCCGCGATTATGTGTATGTTCACGGGGTGCAGTGATGATCAAGAGGAGGACAACGGGCTACCGTTTTCAGCTCCCAACGAGAAATTTATCAATAATCTGCTTTCTACCAAAACGCCCATAACCATCAGGTCTACGAGACGTTGCAGGCATTTCCNCCTAAATATGGACAATAAGTGGGAAGAGATGAATTATGCATTGGTTTTATATACAGAAACCGGTGTGGGGCCTGAAACAATAACCTTTATGGATGGTAAAGTCCAAGTGCCTATACTAACACTATGGGGATATTCTTGGAAAAGCAGCTTCTTGGATAAATCATACCAAGATGTACATTTGCTTGCATACGTATGGCGCGAATATACTGAACGCACACAACAGCAACAGAACATCTATGTAATAAGTGATGTGAGATATGACAAAAAAACTCATTTAATAAGTTTTGATAATACGGATTTCGAAGCGTTTTCATGCGAAAACAATGAGTTCCTGATATCATCATGCGATAATCCATATAGCAGGAAAGCGGAATATTATGATACTGCTGATGCCGTGGTTGCTGATGAAAGTGCCGATCTTATTTTTAACAGTTGCCAAGATGCTTTTATTTTCATCATAGATAGCATGCGCAAGGATTTTGGTAACACAATAAAATTGTCAGACTTTATCAGTTCGGAAAATTCCCGTATCCTTGATCTGAACGATATCGAAATGACTGTCAGAGGAATGNGACAATGACCTCTTGCGAGGTCAAATGTTTTTNTTNNNTNNNTNACACCCCATGCTGCGGCTTCGCCGCGAGCATGGGGCTTACCACTAATGCTGCCCTCCGGCAGCAGGGCGGGCATTGTGTGTTGAGAATCAGGAAAACGCACGAGTACTCGGAGATATCAGAGGGCTCAGAGGGAGCGCGGAAGGCGTCGTGGAGGGACTCAGTGAGTGCCGAGGATTTCGGCAGGGGTGAGGATCTCAAGGGCGCGGGCTCCGTGCCGTGTACCGGTAAGGTAGGCTATGCGATCAGTGGCGTCAATGTGATCATCGGCTACAATCTGACGAACAGCCTCAACAGCATGTCCCGGAACAAAATCATTGCAACGGGAATCCATGTAGGCGGTGACTCCGTAGCTCAGAGCAAGCCAACGGCGAACCTCTACATTATGGCATATCGCAAATGTGGGTATTCCTCCTCGATATGAAGCAATGAAGCGCGCAGAAACCCCACGATAAGCATCTGTAAAAATACCTTTTGTCCCAAGCTTATTCTCCGACATGACTGCTTCATGAGCCAGGAATGAAGTAATATCAGCGTCAAGCAAGGGGGGAACATCCATTTTCTGACGTAGTCCTTTCTCTACTTCTTTTGCAACACTGGTCATAATACCAACAGCCTCAAGAGGATATTTTCCATAGGCCGTCTCACCGGAAAGCATCATTGCATCGGCGCGCTGATATACAGCATTGGCTACATCGGAGATCTCGGCACGTGTGGGACGNGGATGCTCAATCATGGTGTGTAGCATCTGCGTNGCCACGATTACGGGCTTATGTGCAGTAATGCTTTTATGGATAAGAGACGACTGTATGCCAGGGATGCGTTCGGCCGCAACTTCAATACCTAAATCACCACGCGCAACCATAATGCCATAGGAAGCTTTAAGGATTTCATCGATGTTGTCGATGCCTTCCTGATTCTCAATCTTAGAGATTATCTTGGCTTCAGAGCCGAGAGAGTCAAGGATCGACTGCACCTCAAGCACATCGGCAGCGGAACGCACAAAGGAATGAGCTATAAAATCGACTCCAAGCTGGACACCATATTCAATGTTGCGGCGGTCGCGATCAGTGACGGCAGGAAGATCGACACTGACACCCGGAAGGTTGACGCTCTTGCGCGAGCCAAGCATACCATCGTTAGCGGCACGAGCCATGACTACATCTCCTTCAACAGATGTTATTTCAAATTCCAATTCACCATCATCAATCAGCAATAAGTCGCCAGGCCTTATCACGCGAGCTATACCCGTGTAGCTCAAGCATATCTCAGTATTGGATGTGAGATGATCAGGCGTTCCGGAAATCTTTACAATGTCGCCGGCATGTATCGACAGTGACTCGCCTGTTACGGTGGCAGTGGTGCGGATCTCAGGGCCTTTGGTATCCATCATTACCGCCAATGCGGGATTGGCAGCACGGGTATTTTCAATGATCTTACGAAATCCCTCATAATCGAGGTGAGCCGAGTTCATGCGCACGACATTGACACCGGCTTTGGAGAGTGAGCGGATAAATTCTACGTCGCAACGCTTATCGGAAACGGTAGCTATGATTTTTGTAAATTTCTGCATAATCAGATCTATATAAAAGAAGCACTGAAAGGCAAGCCAAAAGCCTTATACCACCAGTAACTCTATCTTATTACAAAATTACAAATTTTCTGCGAGACTACAGTTTAAGAAAGCTACTCTTCACTATCATCAGACAGAGGTTCCATGTGAATATTGATAATGGAACCTTTGCCAAAGACATCACGCAAAGCATTTTCTGCAATTGTGGCCTTAGCATGAGCCTGTGATAATGACAAATTGCCATTCATCTTAGCATGCAGGTCAATGGCAATATCGTTGCCTATGCGGCGCGTGCGGAGATTATGAACGTTCCTAATTCCCGGAACATTCCCGACAATGCGCAATATTTCCTTTTCCTGCTCTTCGGGCAGCGATGCCTCAAGCAACTCGGCTATGCACGGCTTCATTATGTCATAACCACTTTTAATAATAAAGATACTGACCACTATTGCTGCCACCGGGTCAAGTATGCGCCACCGCGGACCGAGAAACATAGCACCTGCAATACCTAAAAATGTNCCTCCCGATGAAACNGCATCGCTACGATGATGCCATGCGTTTGCCATGACAGCCTGAGAATTAAGGTCACGACCACGATTAATGGTGAAACGGTAAAGCCACTCCTTGGAGATAATCGAAACAAGCGCAATTGTCAACGCAAGNAAAGTGGGACGCTCGAGTTCCTCACCATTGATGCTGCGAACTATGTGNTCGATCCCATTAAGCATCAGTCCTCCACCNGCCACAATCAGAATCAGACCAATAATCAGTGTCGCAAGAGTTTCAAACTTTCCATGCCCATACTCATGTCCCTTGTCACGCGGTTTTCCTGCAATCTTAACAAACACAAGCACGACTACATCGGTAATAAAATCGCTTAACGAATGNACTGCGTCGGCTACCATTGCCGAACTTCGNCCAAAAATGCCCGCGAGAAACTTCAAGACGATCAACATGGCATTGACTGCCGTACCAATCAATGTGACCCTATATATAGCTTTCTCGCGTGAGTCCACAATNNAATTAAATTTAAGCGATGCTCAAAACATTCGCAAACCCGAGGGNTCTTTTCCTACTTAATAGAAAAGGCCGCAAATTGATAATTTGCAGCCTNTTGGCGGAGAGACAGGGATTCGAACCCTGGGTGCCCGCAAGGGCACAACGGTTTTCGAGACCGCCCCGATCGACCACTCCGGCATCTCTCCTCGGGGTTATTGTGAGCGCAAAGTTACAATTATTTTTTGTTTTACGGCAAGATTTGAATAAAAAAAATATCAGATTATTTAAGGAACACAAAATAGACGGCCGCAATCAGACAACCGAAGGCTGCAAAGTGATTCCACTGCAATGGTTCGCCCTTGAAAAACACTACGGTGAATATAGTGAAAATTATCAGTGTGATAGCCTCCTGGATGACTTTTAGCTGCATNAGGGAGAACGATCCACCATTACCTTGATAACCAATGCGGTTGGCCGGTACCTGACAGCTATATTCAGCAAATGCTATCACCCATGAAATGAGGATGACGACAATAAGGGGTGTATTGGACGTGATGAGTTTGAGTTGCTGTAGTTTCAGGTGTCCGTACCATGCAAATGTCATGAAGATGTTGGANATTACAAGCAACAAGATAGTAAGCCACGCTTTCATAATTGCAATGAGATGTGATTTCAATTTTAGCCGGGACAAAGTTAAGTNTTTTAAGTAAGTCATGAAAATTAGTTTACACGACTTACTTNGCAGAATTAATGAGTTACAAAAATCAGAAATCACAATTGGCCATTTTCGCTTGAATTATCATGTGAAAATACTTACTTTTGTGAAACGAGGGTGNATAAAANGCTACCAATCATCACTGTCAACAACTACCAACAAGATAATACCAATACCATAAGAGGCATGAATANAATACTCGCCGCCGGATTACTGACCGGCTTGCTGTGGCTCTCGGGATCGGAGTATTGCCGGGCACAATCAACAGTTCCAACAGGCANGCGCACAGAAGCGCTCAATAATCAGGCATGGTCACACTCGGAATGGATCTCGGCTGCCGACGCTCCTGTGGTAACCGGTAAGATCACCGGCGATAACGAACGCGCCGCCGACGGTGCCTCATGGTTTGTCTCGACACTGAAAAACAAAGGTGAAATAAAATCAGCCAAATGGATGACCACCGGGCTCGGAGTGTATGAGCTTTATGTAAACGNCCGCCCCGTGGGTAGAGAATTTCTCAAACCCGGGTTCACTCACTATGACAAGACGAAACGATCGTTTACCTANGATATCACTGACGCTCTCGCCAAAGGCAAAGGTGCAGAGAACGTGCTTTCGGTACAAGTGACTCCGGGATGGTGGGCCGACAAAATCATCACTCCCGGCGGACATGACGGAATGATCGGTAAAAAGGTAGCCTTCAGAGGTGTGGTCGAACTGACTTTTGCCGANGGCAGTAAAGAGTNTCTCGGGACAAACTGCGATGACTGGAAAGCGGGCATAGCGGGTCCTGTGACGCACGCAGCGATATTTGACGGTGAGGAATATGACGCCCGCATCAAACCGGGATACGATACGCCCGAAAAGCTCTCGACACCTGAAGTGAACCGGGAATTCAACGGCGAGATTCTGCCNTCGAATGGTGCGGAGATATATCTGCGCGAGGATCTGGCACTGAAGCCGACACAGGCGTATGTGTGGAATGGAGTAACGGGGGCCGATAATGACAATTTCGGCAAGGTAATCGTGACCAAGACTTTCAAACCGGGTGAGGAGATGACAATTGCTCCAGGTGAGACCCTCGTGCTCGATTTCGGGCAAAATTGNGCGGCAGTGCCGGCTTTTGAGTTCAAGGCTAAGGAGGGAACNACTCTTACATGCCTGCCGGCTGAGCTACTGAACGACGGTAACGGCGCAAAAAGCCGCGGCATGGATGGCCCGGAGGGAAGCTGCCACCGACTGAACCTGCGCATTCCGGACACGGGTATGATAATGAAATACACGTTCGGCGACAATGATGACTTCGTGGAGTATCAGCCAAANTGCACTTTCTANGGTTACCGATTCGCTTCAGTGACAGCCGACGGNGANGTGACGATCAAGTCGGTTGAGTCTATTCCGGTCAGCTCCATTACCGACGAGCTTGAGACGGGTACAATCATAACCGGCAATGCCGATGTCAACAAACTCATATCCAACACCCTCTGGGGTATGCGTTCAAACTATCTCTCGGTTCCCACCGATTGTCCGCAACGCAATGAAAGACTCGGNTGGACAGCTGACACTCAAGTATTTTCAGAGACCGGNACGTTCTTTGCCAACACTGACAGTTTCTTTCACAAGTGGACACGCGACCTGCGGGACACNCAGAATGAAAAGGGCAGTTTCCCNGGNGTGGCTCCGAAAGCCCAGTATGGTGCAGACAGCAATGACTACGGTCGTGTGGCATGGTCGGATGCCGGAATCATCGTTCCCTGGGTTGTGTGGAAACAGTTTAATGACACAGCTATCGTGAATGAGAACTGGGCTGCTATGGAAAAGTATCTCGACCATATCACAGATACCAAATATGACCACAAAACCATGATTGATGAAAACGGCAACTATTCATGGGCNGACTGGCTCAGTTATGAGCCTCTCGAAAGCTGTGGCGGAGGTATCTGGGGAGAAGATGGCAAGCTGCGTCCTGAAGCTGTAGCCTACTGGAATTATCTCAACGCAAGTTACTGGCTCATGGATGCCACAATGATGCGCGACATGGCTGCCGCCACCGGCCGAAACACTGCCAAATATGAGGCAATCGCTGCCGAGGCACGGAAATATATACTGGATAATTTTGTNAACACCGACGGTACTTTCAAGACNGAAATCCTAAACACAATGCAGACTCCAGCTCTATTTGCTCTCCGCAACAATATATTTGATGGAGAAGCGAAAGAGAACGTTGTGAAACGTCTGCGCCAAAACTTTGCNGAGCACGACAACTGCCTGCAAACCGGATTTGCCGGTACTTCAATCCTAATGCCTACACTCACAGAAAACGGCATGACGGATATTGCCTACGAGCTCCTGTTCCAACACAAAAACCCAAGCTGGCTATACTCNGTGGACAACGGCGCAACGACAATATGGGAACGCTGGAACAGCTATATGCTTGACAAAGGCATGGGACCACGCGGCATGAACAGCTTTAACCACTATGCCTACGGATGTGTGTGCGAATGGATATGGGAAACTGTCGCCGGNATTTCAAGTGANCCATCAAAGCCTGGTTTCCAACACATCATCATGAAACCAATACCTGACCGCCGACTCGGTTTTGTGAAGGCTGAGTATAATTCNGCGTCAGGAAAAGTAAAGAGCGATTGGAAATATGAAGGTGATAAGTGGATATGGAACTTCACCATACCTGAAGGAACAACCGCATCTGTGACTCTGCCCGGCGAGACAAAAGCAACAGAATACACCGCCGGCAGCTACAAGGTGGAAATATAAAAGCGACCTTTAATGAGACAGAAAACGCCACCCGGTTCTGGGCGGCGTTTTTTCTTTGTCGATAATAGCTGATATAGCTATGATAGCAGACGGATCAGGAGAAGTAAGGNANCTTGTAGGGGTTACGGTACTCGTACCAGTAGAGGCGGTGGTTCTGAGCCTCCTTGTCGCCGTTGAAGCTGAGCGTGGCGGGATCCCACTTNACGGGACGGCCNAGCTCGCGGGCGATGTTCTGCAAGCAGCATAGTGTGTTGGTGCTGCAACCTACCTCAACGGGAGCGATGGGGTTCTGACGCGAGCGCACGCAGTCGATGAAGTTCTGCATGTGGGGTGAGCTAACCTCATACTCACCGGCGGCGATTTTCTTCTCTTCCTTGGGGAGAAGNGCGGGATCGGAGCACTCGATGTAGCCACGTGCAACCTTGAGCCAACCCTTGTCGCCGATGAACTTGATGCCGCGTGCCCACTCGTCGTCTTCCTGGAAGGGCTGCTCGGTCATCACGATGCCGTTGGCATACTTCATGGTGGCATAATCAGCACCGTTGTAGCCCTGCGGGATGAACTCGATGGGGCCTGAACCGTCCATGCCTATCGCAGCCTGGGCGATGTCGAACATGTGGGCACCCCAGTCGGCGGTGTAGCCGTTGCCGGTCTCCTGATACCAACGCCATGCACCCCAGAGTTTCTCGTTCTCCTCAGGCTCGAGCGAGATGGGAGGACAGAGGTCGGGATGATAGTGTACTTTGGGATCGTTGAGCGGGCCGAGCCACTGGTTGAAGTTGAGGTTTCCGGGCACGGGCATCTCGGGGAGATCAAGGGGNTTCGGCGGCTCACCTACACGGGCATAGATCTTGTCGATATGGCCGATCTTACCAGAGCGGACAAGTGCGATCGCGTCCTGGAATTCCTTGCTCGAACGCTGCTGGCTGCCGATCTGGAAGACACGGTTATTGTCACGCACGGCGCGCTGCACGGCNAGACCCTCGGTGATGGTGTAGGCAAGAGGTTTCTGGCAATAAACGTCCTTGCCGGACTGGCAGGCGTGNATGGCCACAAGTGCATGCCAATGGTCGGGAGTAGCGACCTCGATCACGTCAATGTCCTTGCGGTTGAGCATGTCCTCGTAGAACTCATACATGTCGCATCTCGGAGCCAAATCCTGAGATTTCTGCCATGCCTCAACACGACGACGGAAGCGCTCACGCTTGAGCGAATCAACATCGCAACATGCAGCCACCATCACACCGGGGCATGATGAAAAACTCTGGAAGTCAGACAGACCCTGCTGGCCGAGTCCGACGAATCCAAGAACAACGCGGTCGCTCGGTGCTACACGCACACCATTGGAGATCCAGCTCGGAAGAATGGTGAGACCTGTGAGACCAAGAGCAGAAAGCCGCAGAAACTCACGGCGTGAAATGCCTTTTTTAGTTTCCTCTTTCATGATATCAATGATATGATTGGTTTAATAAAAAACTTTACTTAAGTTACAAATTACTAATAAAGGCAAATATACCGATAAATCCGGGAAGTACAAGTGTTTTTTAGACAAAGAAGCGATTTAAACCTCTTACAAAATGTTAAATAGCTCCAGAATACAAATAAGATGGAATCTACACAAAGATTTTTTTTCTTAAATTGTTTAATTGCGATTTAAGGATTAAATTTGCATCCGGTCTTGCGTGCCGTGCCTGCGGCATCCTGCGATACCTATAAATGACAATTGAAAATCATATATCTACGAAGATAAAGAAATGAACGTTAATTACGAGAAAAACCCCGACGGACTGACCGCCAAAATCACTGTGGCAGTCGAGGAGAATGACTATGCTGCCAAGGTTAAGGCCGAGCTGAAGAAAATCGGTGCTACCCAGACCATTCCTGGCTTCCGCAAAGGCCATGTGAGCGTGGAGCATCTTACCCGCCGTTTCGGTAAGGAGGTAAAGAGCGAGGTGATCAACCGCGTTGTCATCGAAGCTGTCGACAAGTATATCAAGGAGAACAATATTGTCTACATAGCCGAGCCGCTTCCCGCATCGGAGCCNCAGGCCATCACNATGGAGCAGAAGGATTACACTTTTGCCTTTGAGATCGCACTTCCCGCCGAGATCGATATCAAGCTTGACAAGGATGTGACTCTGCCTTTCTACACCGTGAAGGTTACCGATGAGATGATCAACGAGCAGGACAAGGCTCTGCGCGAGCGTTTCGGCGCACAGATCCCCGGTGAGGAAGCTGATGAGAAGGCTCTCGTAAAAGGCACNATCATGGAGCTCAACGAGGACGGCACTGTAAAGGAAAGCGCTGATGCCATCCAGGTGATCGACGGTATCGTTGCCCCGATGTTCTTCAAGGACAAGGCGCAGGCCGAGAAATTCCTCCACTGCAAGGTTGGNGACAAGATCGTCTTCAATCCGTGGGCTACCTGCGAGGGCAACCCAACCGAAATGTCGTCGATGCTTCACATCACCGACAAGGAGGCCGCAGCCAACGTCAAGAGCGATTTCGAGCTGACAGTTTCGGAGATCATCATCGTAAAACCCGCAGAGCTCGGCGAAGAGTTCTACAAGAACGTGTTTGGTCCTCAGGCCAACATCGAAAACGAGGAGCAGTACCGCCAGCAGGTTGCTCAGATGGTTGCCACTCAGTTTGCTCCGACCAGCCAGGAGGTGTTCCAGCTTACCGCCCGGAAATACCTGATGGATACTTATGCCGATGGCGTGAAAGTGCCTGACGCATTCCTGAAGCGCTATCTGCTTCTTGANAATCCTGAGCTCACTGCAGAGAAGCTTGATGAGGATTTCGAAAAGTATGTCGTGCCTGACGTGAAGTGGCAGCTTATCCGCGACGAGGTGGGCAAGAAACTCGACGTCAAGATCACTGAGGAGGACGTTATGGAGGTTGCAGTAGCAACTGCCCGCCGCCAGTTCGCCCAGTACGGTCTGACCAACCTNCCTGANGAGAGCTACGTGGAGTATGGCAAGAAACTTATCGCCGACAAGAATACCCGTCAGAACCTCGCCAATGCCGCAGCTACCGTTAAGTTCTTCGATGCAATCAAGAACGCAATCAACATAGAGGCTAAGGAGGTNAGCGTTGACGAACTCCGCGCTGTGATCACAGAGCTTACCAAAAACGACGAAGCTGCTGAATAATCAGCATAAGCAATAACGAAACGTAAGAGGGGCGGGAGGGCTTAAGTCCCCGCCCCTCTTTCATCTATCACCACATCCACTCCAATGCCGACAACCGACAATAAAAAAGGGAAAATGGCACTTCTCACCGAGAAGTGGCGTACCCGTGTGTCGGGTTGGATCCAGTATCTATCGGTGGGAGTGTGGGAGCAACCTGACACGCGCTGGCATGTGAGGTTTCTNAANGTCATTAACCTGTCAGTGAGAAGTTTCGCTGACCGCGACCTTCAGAGCCAGGCGTCGTCGCTCACTTACTCGACTCTGCTTGCCACTGTGCCCGTGCTTGCGATGCTGTTTGCAATAGCACGTGGATTCGGTTTCCAAAATATACTCAAATCACAGCTTTTCACTTATTTCCCCGCTCAACGTGAAGTGCTTGACAAAACATTCACGTTTGTGGACTCTTATCTTAACCAGGCGTCGGAGGGAATATTTGTAGGTGTGGGGTTGATAGTGATGCTTTGGACGCTGATTTCACTTATCTCCAATGTGGAATCAACNTTCAACCTCGTGTGGGGAATAAAGCACGGCCGCTCACTGTGGCGCAGAATCACTGACTACACGGCCATATTCCTCGTGCTTCCGATCCTGATGATATGTGCGAGCGGTATCAATGTGTTTATGTCGAGTACCCTACAGGGAGCGCTCCCATTCAGGTTCCTGACCCCGATGGTTTCCGGGCTGCTTGATATGACATCGCTCATGCTCACATGGTCTTTCTTCGTGGGGGCATATCTGNTGATCCCTAACACACATGTACCATTTAAGAACGCATTTATCGCAGGCATCCTCACGGGCATAGGTTTCACCGTGCTNCAATGGCTGTTTGTGTCGGGTGCGGTGTACGTGAGCCGCTACAATGCCATTTACGGCAGTTTCGCATTTCTGCCGCTGCTGCTTGTGTGGATGCAGCTTGTGTGGATGATCGTGCTCGCCGGNGCTGTGATATGCTATTCAACTCAGAGTATCGGACGTTTCAGTTTCCTGGGACAGGTGAGCAAGATTTCAGTAGATTACCGCCTGACGGTACTTCTTGCCGTGCTGTCGACCATAGTACGACGATTTGAGAAGAATGAAGGTCCTATCGATGTCACCGAGATCTCGCGCGACTGGGGCATACCGCTATCACTTGCCGACGCATCGGTTAACCGCTTATCGGAGCTCGGACTTATCGACCGTGTTGTGATTGACGAGCAGAAAAGTTTGTTCGGTTATAACCCGTCGCTCCCTACCCAGGAGATTACCGTGGGACTGGTGATAAGGCGCTCGCTTGAATCAGGCAAAAGCGATTTCATCCCCGGCTTCAACAACCGCTTCCCGAAGATCATATCATCGGTGCGGGATCTCGAAGCCTCGACTCTCGCCCATGCCGACAGCATGATAATAAGTGATATTCTTCCTGAGAAAACAATACTTACCAATAAATAAATTCAATCATGAAAAAAGCTATCGCTACAACAGCTGCTCCGGGTGCAATCGGCCCCTACAGCCAGGCTATCGACACAGGTACATTTGTATATGTATCCGGCCAGATTCCCGTGAACCCCGCCACCGGTGAGATCCCCGAAGGTATCACCGCCCAGACCGCCCAGTCGATCGCCAACTTCAAGGCTATCCTCGCCGAGGCCGGCCTGAGCATCGACAATGTNGTAAAGACAACCGTTTTCCTCGCCGACATGGGCGACTTCGCTGCAATGAACGCTGTGTATGCNGAGAACTTCACAGANCCNTATCCCGCCCGCTCGGCTGTTGCCGTGAAGGAGCTGCCGAAGCAGGTGCTGGTAGAGATCGAAGTGATCGCACTGCGCTAAGCTAACGCAACAACAAGACACTGGCAGTGCTATGATCCCGTGGGGTCGTAGCACTGTTTTTTATGGGAGGATAAGTAAGAGATGTAACATTGGGATGTAATTTTGTTTCAATGAACTGATTTTTACGATTGTTGAAACATCCTTTATTTTACAAAGCATTGGTCTCGTGATATTTTTGTCGTGCAATCGAAACCCGACGGCACAACGAATAAAATAAATCAATAACACAACAATATCATGACCAAATCAATCCTGACATTTTTTGTGGCGCTTCTCTGCACAACTGCAGTGTACGCACAAAACATCACGGTTCACGGCACGGTTTTGTCGAAAACCGATGACGAACCGCTGATCGGCGCTTCTGTAGTCTCAGAAGCGACCAAAACGGGTGCAGCCACCGATTTCAACGGCGAATTTACAATATCAGTCCCCAAAGACTCGAAGCTGTCAATTTCATACGTGGGCTTCGTGAGCAAAACAGTAGATGCAGAACCTGAACTCATCATCTATCTCGAGGAGAATACCGAGGTTCTTGACGAAGTAGTGGTAGTGGGTTACTCGACCGAAAAGAAGGCTGACCTGACCGGCTCGGTCTCGGTTGTGAAGATGAAAGATGTAGCCGACACTCCCACAGGTAACGTAATACAATCACTTCAGGGCCGTGTGGCCGGTATGAACATCACAACCGACGGCACTCCGGGCGGTCTGAGCACCGGCACTTCAATCCGCGGTGCATCATCGTTCCGCGGCGACGCCAACGGGCCGCTTTATGTGATCGACGGCGTGATGACCCGCGAAAATCCCGGAACCATCCTCAACAGCAATGATGTGGAGTCGATACAGGTACTTAAGGACGCCGCCTCGGCATCGATCTATGGCGCACAGGCAGCCAACGGTGTGATCGTGATCACCACAAAGCGCGCCAAGAAGGGTGAATGCCATGTGACATTCGACGCCACCATGACGCTCCAGACTTACCAGAGCGGTCTGCACATGCTCAATGCAGAACAGTGGGGCGAAGTGTATTGGTCGGCTTACAAATATGCCTACGGCACTACTCCTTCATCGGAAATCTACGGTAACGGCGCAACTCCGAAACTTCAGGCTTACACCAACCTCAACGGTGTGACTGTGAACCCGCAGAACACTGACTGGGAGAAAGAGATACACCGCACAGCCCTGATGCAGACCTACAGCGTGGGTCTCTCAAAGGGTGACGAAAACGGTTCTTCGTCGCTGTCGCTGAGCTGGCTCGACCATGACGGTATCATCAAGGGGTCGGACTTCCAGAAGGCCAACACCCGCTTCAGCTCTGACTATGGTTTCCTGAACAACCGTCTGCGCGCCGGCGGCAACATGACGCTTAACTGGTGGCGCCAGCACAACGCCCCGGGGGGTGCCGAAGAGAACGCTATCAAGATGCACCCCGCACGCACAGTCTATGACGCTGAGGGCAACTACAACGATCAGGTTGCATTCGGCCTGAACGANACCCCCAACATCATGCGCCAGATAAGCGAGGAGAGCTCAAACAAGCATGAGTACTGGCGTGTGTTCGGTAACGCTTATCTCCAGATCGAACCGGTGAAGAACCTTATCGTAAAGACTAACTTCGGTATCAACTACCACAGCGGCAGCGACAAGAATTTCACTCCCGCCAACCTCCGCGACATGACCAACAATCTCTACCAATATTCAAGCAAGACGGTTGACTGGGTGTGGACCAACACAGCACAGTACAATATCGACTGGGGCAAGAACTCTGTGATGGCNCTGCTCGGTATCGAATCGAAGAGAAACCACTTCGAGGATATGTTCGGCGAAGGCAAAGGGCTTGAAATCGAAGATCCCAACTACCTNTACCTCGGCAATGTGACCGCCAACAAGAACACAGGTTCAGGCGCATCAAACTACTCGATGTTCTCGGTATTCGGCCGTCTCAACTACACATGGGACAACAAGTATCTCGTTTCACTGACACTGCGCCGCGATGCATCGTCGCGACTCTCGACAGAGCACAACTACGATTGGTTCCCCTCGGTATCGGCAGGCTGGCGCATCTCGCAGGAGAACTTCATGGAGGGCACACGCAGCTGGCTCAGTGACTTGAAAATCCGTGGTGCTTACGGTGTGAACGGTAACGACATCATCGCCAACGATGCTTTCTACGCAAAATATGCAATGGACCTCGACCGCGCAGCCTACGCAATAGGTGGCGGCAACTCGCTCTGGGCCGGCGCACTGCGCTCACGAAGCACCAACCCCGACCTGACATGGGAAAAGACTTACCAGACCAACTTCGGTTTCGACGCTTCGCTGCTCAACAGCCAACTGATGGTTTCGTTTGACTACTTCCACAAGAAAACAACCGACATGCTCGTAGAGAAGCCCTATATCGCAACAATCGGCGAGGGTGGCTACTGCTGGTACAACGGCGGTGAGATGATCAACAAGGGTGTGGAAATCACAGCCGAATGGCGCAAGATGGTCAACAAGAACTTCAGCTACAATATCGGCCTGAACGTAACCGCAATGAAGAACAAGGTCACCGACCTCATGGACGACATCTACTACACATGGGGCGGCGGTAACGGTATCGACAAGAGCGTCGTGGGGCAGTCGCTCGGCTCATGGATGGGCTACAAGACCGACGGAATCTTCCGCACTCAGGAAGAGGTGGATGCCTATAAGGCAAAATACAACGTACACTTCGGCAATCCCGGCGTGGGCCGCGTGAGATATGTGGACACCAACGGCGACGGCGAGATAAGCGACCGCGACCGCACATGGCTCGGCTGCGATCTGCCCAAAGCACAGCTCGGCCTCAACCTCGGCGCCAACTGGAAGGGCTTTGACATGAGCCTGTTNTTCAACAGCATCATACGCGACGCATGGAACAACTCGAAGTTCTACACCGATTTCTTCCCCCTGTGGACGGGCAACCACGGCACTCAGCTTCTCGAAGCTGCCAAAGCCTACGAGAATTTCCTCTCGACCGGCCGCTACAACTCGGATATACCNGCCCCGTCGGTNGACAACTCCAACAATGAAAACGAAAGCTCGGAATACTTCATCGAGGACGGCTCATTCGTGCGCCTGAAGACTCTCTCGGTGGGCTACACNCTGCCCGAGAAGGTGCGCAACAACCTCCACCTNCAGAACGCACGCATTTACTTCCAAGCACAGAACGTGTTTACAATCACCAAGTACAGCGGTGCAGATCCCGAAGGTCTCGGTTATCCCTACGCACTTCCGCGCCAGTACACATTCGGTATCCAGTTCGGTTTCTAATCTCTCCTAAAATCTGCCAACAATGAAATTCAGAAATATACTTTCAACCTCTCTCGCCGCACTCGCACTGAGTGCCTGCAGCAGCGACTTCCTCGAGAACAAACCTCAGGGACCTCTCTCGGAAGCCAACATGAATGACCCTGAAGCAGTGGATCTGCTGGTTAACGGCGCTTACGCCACATTCGGCTGCCGCTATGCCGACTCCAACGATCCGCATTGGTTCCCGGTGACCAACTGGAGCTATGGTGAGGTTCGNGCCGACAATGCCTACAANGGTGGCGGCGGCGAGACTGACGCTTGGGAAATNCACGACATGGAGACCGCTAAAATTCAGCCTAACAACGGCTTTCTCGATGGCAAGTGGTTTAATGTGTACTGCGGTATCTCACGATGCAACTCAGCGATACGCGCTCTGCAAAAAGTNGACGAGAGCGTGATCAAGGAGAAGAATACCCGCATCGCCGAAATAAGGGTGATACGCGACCACTGGTACTTTGAGCTCGTGCGCCTCTTCAACCGCATCCCCTACATGGATATCGACCTTCCTGAGATCGACTACACTTCGGTACGCAACGATGAGTTTACACGTGAGGAGCATCTCGCCCGCATCGCAGCCGATCTGCTTGAGGCAGCCAACGATCTTCCTGACCATCAGCCCGAGGTTGGCCGCGTAAACCGCAATGTAGCCAAAGCTTACGCTGCCAAGGTAAAACTCTATCAGGCATACGAGGAAGATCCTCAGACCAACGCCGTGGTGAACGTGAACAAGGCTCTCATGCAGGAGGTTGTGGATCTTATCGACCAAGTGCAGGGTTATGATCTTCTCTCGGATTTCCAGCATCTCGACCTACTCGAATATGAGAACGGTCCGGAGTCAGTATTCGCAGTACAGTTCTCAAAGGATGACGGCTCAAGCAGTGTAGGCCGCATCAACTGGAGCATGCTTCTTAACTCAATGACAGGCCCCGGCTGCCCGTGGCAGGGTGACGGCTTCTTCCTCCCGTCGCAGGATCTTATCAACGCTTATCAGACTGACGCCAACGGCCTGCCCATGTTCGACTATCAGGAACATCCCGACTACGGCAAGGTAGTGTTTGACGACAACGGCAATTTCAGCCTCGCCAACACTGATGGTAACGTCGATCCCCGTCTGGACTACGTTGTAGGGCGCCCGACTATCCGCTACAAGACTTACACCGGCAGCGCCTGCGGNCTTTGGGTGCGCAACAGCGACACCTACGGCTACAACAACACCAAACGTTTCTGGCTCTCGCCCGAGTCGCCTGACGCAACCCANGGCTGGCCGTGGGGTGCATCGGCCCTGAACTGGCAGATCATCCGCTACGCCGACCTGCTTCTCTACAAGGCCGAGGCTCTCATAGAGATCGGCGGAAACGGTCTTGACGANGCNCGCACGCTCATCAACCGGGTGCGCACACGTGCCATGAACAGCGCATACGTAAAGGATTTCGACAATCCCGACAAGGATGCGGCCAACTACAAGATCGGTCTCTACAGCGCATCGGGCTGGACTCAGGATTATGCCCGCAAAGCACTTCGCACCGAGATGCGTCTGGAAAAGGCAATGGAGGGTGAACGCTTCTTTGATCTGGTGCGCTGGGGTATCGCTAAAGAGACTATGAACAACTACTTCAACGCCGAGAAGGACACGCGCATCTACTATCAGAATGCAACGTTTGATACCGGCGAAGAATATTTCCCGGTGCCTGTGGCACAGTACAATTTCTCAGGTGGTATTTATGTACAGAATCCCGGCTATCCGGCATTCTAAGGCATAAAAGAGTAATAATGATTGGTTAATTGATTGGTTATATTGGTTTATTTTTAAAGCTCAGGGACGTGCTCATGGTGAGGCACGTCCCTGCTTTTTTTTTGCATCGTGGTGCAACCTGCGGAACATAATTGCGTCATATAGGTGAAGGCAACAAAATGAAAAAACAACAATATTGTATCATGAGAATCCTCTTCAAAATCATTACCTCAATCGTATTGGTTCTGGCCACCACAGGATGCAGTCTGCGCGATCTCACCGAGGTTGAACCTACATCATGGGAAAAGCAGCAATTTGAACGCGAGGTGAGCAAAGCCGTGCGCCGTGCCGTAAACACTCCGGGCATTGACAACGGATCAACCATCGTGGTCACCATGTCGGGCGACACTCTCATAGCTCCAACCGACTCCACTCTCACTGCATCTCAGTTGCGTACCGTCTATGTCGATATCCAGTCACCCACCTACCCCTCCGGTATANCANNACACACCCTGGAGATAGCAAGCATAATCGCTGTGATATCGGTTATAGCCGGAATCATCGTACTCATACTTTTAGGAGTATTTATAGTGATCTTCCGCCGCCAACATGGACGNAACAAGGCNATCAACCACGCAATCGACCAGAATTACGATTTGCCTGAGTCATTTTTTACAGGAGTTCCATCCTCTCCGGCCATCACTATCAACCAGCTAAAAGAAATACACCATAATGGTGCCAATAATGACGGACAAGATGGAACCCAACAGGATTCGCCGGACTCCACGCCTGAGACGGAAGCTCCCACGGTTGACGTAACATCGATACGTGATGCAATAAAAAGCATCGGTAGTATTACTGATCC
>JAAVGC010000002.1 GCA_014800445.1 Bacteroidales bacterium
TAATGAATGAAAGCATATTAGATATTGGTAATCACTACAATACACTGCCGGTAAGACAGATACGGATATCACACAACAAAGACAACACACAATAATTCAACAATTTATGATGGAGTGGTGACTTTCACCACAGATGTATAACATGCACGTTATACCAAAAAAAAGGGACTATCTTCCGATAGTCCCTAAGTAGCGAATCCGGGACTCGAACCCGGGTTTCCGCCGTGAGAGGGCGGCGTGCTAGACCACTACACTAAATCGCCATATTTCAACTTTAAGAGTTTCACAACCTCCGTTATTGTTCCCTTTTGACACTGCAAAGATAGGGCGGTTTTTTATTCTGTGCAAATTTTTACGGCACTTTTTTCAATATTTTTTTTCTTGATTATTTATATCGCTAAGTACCATAAATTTGACATGACGGCATCAATCACGCATCACCGGGTAGCCAAGCATTCCATCGCGCATGCCGATGCGTCGTACTGCGCCATGCTTAACCTTTGCATACTCTCCGGCACTAACCTGACGATGCGTCACAAGGCTATCGGGTAATTGCAGAATCAGATAATACACCGGGTACTCTCCCGTCTTTATGCGTCGGTTTCGGCCGCCACGACTATATTTAGGGCGCATCTTGGTATACTTTCCCGTCACTACAGCCTTGACCTTGCGCGCGCTGGATGGTGAAGCTCCATAGTAATTGGCGCCAATGACGGCAAATGCACCGATGCTCCCGGCTACCACAAGATGAACCAACCCTGCCATCCACCTTCTGTCAAGTCCAAGCCACGACTTCCAGAGTTTTTCTCCGGGAATATAAGTTGCAATAAAGACCGAAACACCGATCGCAACAGGAATCCACCACGGCATAAATGATGCCATGAACAANCCTGCCNCCCACACCGCAATGATAACGGCGAAAACCCCGANCAGGATTCTCGCCGCTTTTATCTTCTTGGAATTAGTCACGACGGAAAATATCGCGTGTGTAGACTTTCTCTTTCACATCGTCGAGNACCTTATCGTAGCGGTTGGCTATGATAGCCTTGCTGCGGCGCTTGAACTCGNCGAGATCATTGACTACCGTACTCCCGAAGAATGATGTTCCATCGGTCAGGGTCGGTTCAAAAATGATAATCTGTGCGCCTTTGGCCTTTATGCGCTTCATCACGCCCTGAATCGACGACTGGCGGAAGTTGTCGGAGTTGGATTTCATCGTCAGACGNTACACGCCTATCACACACACATCCTCCTCTCCGCAATCATAGCGGTTGTTGGANCTGTAGCCATACCAGCCTGCCATTTTCAACACCTGATCGGCTATGAAGTCCTTGCGTGTGCGGTTGCTCTCAACGATAGCCGACATCATGTTCTGAGGAACCTTGTCGTAGTTNGCAAGCAACTGCTTGGTATCTTTAGGCAAACAATATCCACCGTAGCCGAAAGAGGGGTTATTGTAATGAGTGCCGATGCGCGGATCAAGACCGATACCCTCGATGATCGCCTCCGAGTNGAGNNCCTTGCTTTCGGCATANGTATCNAGCTCGTTGAAGTAGCTGACGCGNAGTGCAAGATAGGTATTTGCAAACAATTTGACAGCCTCAGCCTCAGTCATCCCCATATAGAGAGTGGGTATATCCTGCTTTATCGCCCCCTGCTGCAGCAAGGAAGCAAACNTGTGAGCAGCCTTATCCAGAGCTTCAATATCGGCAAGCTGCATGATAGCACGGTTCTCGTCAGCATATTCAGGCGCATCGATAATCGANGGCACNCCCATGATNATGCGGCTCGGATAAAGNTTNTCGTACAATGCCTTGCTCTCACGCAGGAACTCGGGAGAGAAAAGAAGGTTCAGTTTCTTCACACCGCGTNCAGCGTATCTGACNTAAAGGCTGCGGCAATACCCTACCGGNATGGTNGACTTTATNACCATGACCGCATTGGGGTTCACACTCAGCACAAGATCTATTACATCCTCGATACAATGNGTGTCAAAGTAATTCTTTTCTGGGTCGTAGTTGGTGGGAGCGGCTATCACTACGAAATCAGCGTCGGCATANCCTTTCTTACCGTCGAGAGTAGCCGTGAGATCAAGATTCTTCTCTGCAAGGTATCTCTCGATGTATTCATCCTGNATTGGCGACTTACGGCGATTGATCATTTCTACCTTTTCAGGAACGACATCNACCGCAGTCACATGATTGTGCTGCGCAAGAAGCGTGGAAATACTCAAACCCACATAGCCTGTACCGGCAACTGCTATATTCATAATCAAGTGCTATTTAATCAATCTTACAGTATTCTTTGAACCATGCAACCGTTNTTGCTGTGCCTGAGGCAAGAGANGTNGAAGGTGCATATCCAGTGGCNTCCCTAAGTGCCGAACAGTCGGAACATGTCGCATATACATCGCCNCACTGCATCGGCATCATTTCAATGATGGCGTGTCGGCCCGTCNCATTCTCGATCTCCGAGACCAAATCAGAAAGNCTGACAGCAACCGAGTTGCCTATATTGAAGATCCTGAATGGAGGTGCCGGCGTATCTTTTTTATCATNCGTGGCAACNGGTTTTTCCATTACCCTGACAATACCCTCGACCACATCATCAACATACGTGAAATCGCGGTACATGTCACCATGATTGTAGACCTTTATCGGACGACCGTTAAGTATCGCGTCAATAAACAGATAAGGAGCCATGTCAGGNCGGCCCCACGGCCCATATACCGAAAAGAAACGNAATGCCGTCACCGGAAGCCCATACATTGAGGCATAGCTGTGAGCCATGAGTTCGTTGCTNCGCTTNGTGGCGGCATANAAACTTACGGGATGCGAGGCGTCGCTGCTTTCGCTATACGGAATCTNGTCATTCATGCCATAGACGCTCGACGAGGAGGCAAACANAAGATGCNTCACTCCATTGTTACGACATCCTTCAAGCACGTTCAGAAATCCNTCGATATTGCTTTTCAGATATTCACGTGGAGTCAAGGCNGAGTATCTCGCCGATGCACGGGCNGCAAGATGCACCACAATATCAAAATCGCCTTCGGCAAACAACGAATCCATTGCGGTACTATCCGCAACATCAATTTTNCGGAAGGCAAAACCAGGGAAACGACTTGTNACAACATNGCCGCTCTCGGCATCGTCAATTCCAAGCTCATGCAAACGGCCAAGTTTCAACTCCGGATACAAGTGGTGAAGATTGTCAATACCCGTAATATCAACCGTGTCACCATAATCATGCAGAAGCCGACGGGCAAGGTGAAANCCTATAAACCCGGCGACTCCTGTAATAAGTATTCTGCGCTTATGTTGTTCAGCGCTTTGCATACATGCTTTCGTAGTACTGCTCGTAGGCNCCTGAAGTGATNCGATCCATCCATTCCTGGTTCTCAAGATACCACTTCACAGTGCGCTCTATGCCCTCTTCAAACTGCAACGAAGGCTCCCANCCCAGTTCGCGCTGAAGTTTCCGCGAGTCAATGGCATAGCGCAGATCATGACCGGCGCGATCGGTCACATAAGTGATGAGCTCGTCAGAATACCCCTCGGGATTACCGAGCAGACGATCGACCGTGCGGATGATAACCTTGATGATATCAATATTTTTCCACTCGTTGAANCCACCGATATTGTATGTNTCGGCAATTTTACCTTCGTGGAAAATAAGATCTATAGCTCTNGCATGGTCTTCCACAAAAAGCCAGTCACGCACATTCTCTCCNTTACCATACACAGGCAGNGGCTTACGATGACGTATNTTNTTTATAAACANCGGAATCAGCTTCTCAGGGAACTGATACGGACCATAGTTGTTGGANCAGTTGGTTACAATCGTCGGCATACNATAAGTATCATGNTATGCCCTTACAAAGTGATCGCTNGAAGCCTTCGACGCTGAGTAGGGAGAGTGAGGATTATATTTCGTNGTTTCCAGGAAGAAATCTTCTCCNTAAGCATGATGGTGNTCCGAAGACGCNGCTGTAGTAAACGGCGACTCAATCCCTTCGGGAGCAGTCAACTCAAGCGCACCATACACCTCGTCGGTCGAAATATGGTAAAATCTCTTTCCCTCATATTTTTCTGGCAACGACTCCCAATACTCCTTGGCGGCCTGAAGCAATGCGAGTGTACCCATCACATTAGTGCGGGCAAAAGTAAATGGATCTTTGATCGAACGATCCACATGGCTCTCGGCAGCGAGGTGTATCACTCCGTCAATCTTATACTCCGAAATGACACGACGCATCTCGTCAAGATCGGCTATATCAGCTTTAACGAAGGTGTAATTATCATGCCCTTCTACATCCTTCAGGTTCTCGAGATTACCGGCATAAGTCAGTTTATCGAGATTGACAATGTGATAGTCGGGATATTTGTTAACAAACAGCCTAACAACATGGCTGCCTATGAATCCGGCACCACCGGTTATAAGTATATTACGCTTCATTGCTTCTTAGGTTGCTGATACATTTCTTCAGTGAATCGGTCCAATAAGGCACTGTAGCANCAAATGTTTCCTTAAATTTAGTNTTGTCAAGTACCGAATATGCCGGNCGCACCACTTTTGACGGAAACTCCGATGAATGACAAGGTAAAATCATGCACTCAGTGTTGCCGCTATATTCAGCTATGNNNTTNGTAAANTCANACCAAGANCATACNCCNTCATTNGAGTAATGATAAATNCCNTCTTTNCCTTCATACGCCCGCTGAGATACGATCCCCACAATAGCTTCGGCGAGATCGCGCGCATAGGTAGGGGTACCGGTCTGATCAAATATCACATTCAGCTCAGGCTTTGTCGAGGTCAACGAAAGCATTGTCTTCACAAAGTTTTTTCCGTATTCCGAGTAAAGCCATGCAGTTCTGAATATCAAAGCCCGACATCCACTTTCGGAAATCCTGCGCTCCCCTTCAAGTTTTGTCCTGCCGTAAACACCTGTCGGATTAGGCTGCTGATCCTCTGTGCAAGGTGTATTGTTCACATTTCCACCAAACACATAGTCGGTCGATACATGAATCAGCACACCATTGTTCTCTTTAACCGCCTCGGCAAGATTGGCTACAGCGTCGGCATTGAGAATCGTGGCAAATTCCACATCATCCTCAGCCTTATCTACATTGGTATATGCAGCGCAGTTTATCACAACTTCCACTTCGTTGTCCTTAACCATTCTCTTCACAGCCTCGCGGTCGGTGATATCAAGCTCGGCAACATCCGTGAAAATGTAATTATCTGTGCTTCCGGCAGCAATATCCCTTATGCAGCTTCCTAACTGTCCGTTGGCTCCAGTAACAAGTATATTCATCACTCAGCAGTTTTCATTGAAGATAAAAGGACTCACGAAGTCTTTAAGCAGAGGATGTTTGAGATCCTTTTCCGATAGTAATGCACTCTCAACGGGAATCTTCCAGTCAATCCCGAGAGACTCATCCTTTATGGAAATTCCACCATCGGCTTGCGGAGCATAATAGTTGTCGCACTTATACTGGAAAACGGCCGTTTCACTCAAAACCGCAAAGCCGTGTGCAAAACCTCGNGGAACAAAGAACTGGAGGTGATTATCCTCCGACAGTTCAACGGCNACATGTTGTCCATAGGTCGGCGAACCAACGCGGATATCAACTGCCACATCAAGCACACGCCCTTTCACACATCTCACAAGTTTTGCCTGAGTAAAAGGTGGTGCCTGGAAATGCAACCCACGCATGACTCCGTAGCTCGACATTGATTCATTGTCCTGCACAAAATCAACATGGGCAACTTTTTCGTCAAACTCTCTCTTGCTGAATGTCTCCATAAAATATCCTCTGGCATCCTTAAACACCTTTGGACAGATTATGCACACACCATCTATTTCAGTCTTTACAACCTCAATCATCGTAATCAGTATTCAAGGTTAAAATCCCCTGTGCGCTCAATATCATCGATAATCTTTATCAGATACTGACCATAAGGGTTTTTAAGCATCGGCTGAGCTACTTCACGGAGTTTCTCTTTTGTGATCCAGCCCTTACGGAAAGCGATTCCCTCAAGACATCCTACCTTAAGACCCTGACGCTTCTCTATTGTCTCGATGTAAGATCCGGCCTCGGCGAGAGAATCATGCGTGCCGGTATCAAGCCATGCAAACCCACGACCCAACAGTTGGATTTTAAGCTCTCCATCATCAAGGAACTGTTGGTTCACTGTCGTTATCTCCAGCTCACCGCGCGCCGAGGGCTTAATTTCATGTGCGACTTTCACAACCTTATTCGGGTAAAAGTAAAGTCCCACAACAGCATAATTAGATTTCGGATTCTTCGGTTTTTCCTCTATCGTGAGGCAATTCCCGTTCTTATCGAAGGATGCCACACCATATCGCTCCGGATCATTTACCCAATATCCAAACACCGTTGCTTTCCCCTGATTCTCTGCGGCATCAACTGCCTCGTTAAGTTTCTCTACAAACCCTGCACCATGGAATATATTATCTCCTAAGACAAGGCATGCGGCGTCATCGCCTATGAAATCCTTACCAATTATAAATGCCTGAGCAAGTCCATCAGGTGAAGGCTGTACGGCATATTCCAACCTCACACCAAAGTCACTTCCATCCCCTAAAAGCCTCCTGAATGACTCCAGATCATGCGGAGTAGTAATAACAAGTATCTCCTTAATCCCTGCAAGCATAAGAACCGACAGCGGATAATATATCATCGGCTTGTCATAAACCGGAAGCAGCTGCTTACTGACACCCTTGGTTATTGGATAGAGACGCGTACCGCTCCCACCGGCAAGTATAATTCCTTTCATAACTTAAGCACCTTGTTTTAATTCCTGATTTTTTGCTTTAAATGTTTCCATAAAAGGAGGTACAATCAAAACATATCCTAAAGCTCCAAATATGCCCAGGAATGTGAATGCCACAATTATCAGCAATATTCTCGGCTTAGCCGCCTTGAAAGGCACTACCGCTGGTTGCATCACTGTAAATACTGGGGTATTTTCCTGTACTTTGACCTCTGCAACCTGAACTTGCTGTGATGTCGAATTATACAGATTATAAGCAAGGGCAGCCTCATTTTGCAGGCGCTCAAGATCTATCGACGCCGACCTTAACACGATTCCCTGGTTGCGGTCCACTGCCTTTGCATAAGCCTGCTGCGCATTGTAATAGCGATCCTGTGCTTCCTTATTAATCTGCTTGGCGAATACAAGATCCTGTCGTGCCTTATTCGTTCTGTATGACACAACAAAATCGGTCAAACGATTGGCCACGGTATCAGCTAAGCTTGCAGCAGCCAAAGGATCTTGCATGGTAACAGTAATATTAATCAACTGTGTTTTAGGATCAACCGAAACTTCCACACAACCATTTACCATACCAACAAGGTTATTCTCTTCTTTTGTCAGATGCAATGAATTGGGCTGATATTGTTCCGGACTCTCCATCAGGCTATCTATCGGCATCGATTCTGATGAAGCTACCATGGCTGATCTTGCTGGTAGATCAGGGGTACTTCCCTCAAGCATTCCCGCTATTCGTCCCGGGAAACCCATGATAATACTCCACCAAGGTCGAGAAGTATGCTGAGTCAGAATCTGCTTAAGCGTTAACTCTTCATTATCCTTAATTTCCGTTGGTAACTCAACCTCCGATAAAGACAACGAAAATGGCACTGAGCTTACCACATCCGGATACAATCCAGGATACACAGCATCACGTCCACTTGTATTCCCGCCAATATTTATGCCAGCCAATGCAGCCAAAGCTCCCATTGAGCTACCACCTTGTGAACCTCCCGATTCGGGGACAAGTGTCACTGTTGCCACATACTCTTTAGGTATTGACAATGCAACAATTACACCAACCACAGCAGCAATAAGACCACATCTAATCACCATGCGCCGCTTGCTCCACAATTTCATCGCAAGTTCCACAAGGTCGATTTCCTCTTCCTGCGTATCAGGTTGTTCTATATCTTTTGTCATATTTATTTAGTGCTATTTTGTTATCAGGTTGATAATGGATGCTGCCATAGTGCCTAGTGATCCTGCCGAAGTTGCTATAGACAGCCACTTTTGGATATTATTAGCATTGTCTCTCTGCGGTTTGGTCGGCACGATAATCTGACATCCTGGTTCAATTATAGCATTTCGACCTCTCTCAACATGACCATTCATATATATCACGAAAGCTTTTCCCTTATTCGCATCATCAGAATATCCTCCCGCTTGACTCACATAGTATTTAAGTCTCTTCTTAGGAACGTAGACTACGGAGTTAGGATAAAGAACTTCACCCGAGATCTTGACTGTGTTAACCATTTCGGGAATAATAAGAACATCACCATCCTGAAGCACAAGGTCATCCGCACTTCCGGGATTAGCAATAGCTTTCTCAAGGTTGATACCGATAGGATAGGTATCACTCGTCAATAGATTGGCCGTTGAAATCGAGTCAGCTCCGGACGAAGACAAAGCAAGTCTCAGCGACTCATCTCTGGCAATCTTCTCCTCTGCCGAAAGTCTACGCGTAAGATGCGCTCCCCTGATATATGCATAATCTGATATTCCNCCGGCTCTTTTCACAAGATCACTAAGTCTCTCCGANCGTGTTCCAAGTGTATACTGACCTTCAAAAGGTACTTCNCCCGTCACCGTCACACGACGCTGGGGGATATATGCCGGCGAATGACGCACATCAATAATATCGTTTGGCTCAAGCATAAATTTATCTCCTCCATCCACAACCAATCCTTTGCTGATGGCGATAGTAAAGTTCTTTGCAATTTTACCATCAATATCAGTTGCCGATGGATCCACAACTCTTCGGGAAATATCAACCTTTGCATCCGACGCACCTTCAAGAAGTCCACCGGCGAGCAAAATCAGATCCTCCACTGTTGTGCTGTCCGCATAAGCGTATGCTCCGGGTCTTGCAACTTCGCCAGTTATTCTGAACGCACCTTTAGGTTCAATATCCCTCACCGATGAAATTACAAGAACATCATTAGGTCGAAGCACGATATCCTCCTTAGTCCCTTCAATAACCGCTCCAAGATCAAACGCTTCCACAACCACAGTGCGATCTTCATTTTCACGATAAAGCTGAACGCGAGTTGTAAACGCATCTTCTCTTAAACCATCAGCTTTTTCAATAAGATCCTTGACAGTAATTATATCAGTTCCTATTGAATACTTACCCGGACGAAAGACTGCCCCGGTGACATCTACACGGTTATCATATCGGGTAATACCGTCCTGAACAACGATCAGATCGCCATCATCCAGTCGTGTTGTCTCAAAGTCTGCAGCCTCGACGGTAACAATCGACTTTCCCTTGCCCGTTGTGCGTTCGAGAGTAAGGCGATCTCCGTAAGCACTACCGGTCATTCCTCCAGCATACTCTAAAAGATCCGATAAAGTCTCACCCTTCTTCATCTCATAACTCATCGGACGCTTTACACTTCCGTCAATCGTAACTATGCGGTCGTAAGGTGTGACAATTATCACATCATTCTCTTGCAGGCGGATATCACCGTCCGATTTGCCATTGAACAGATATTCATATAAGTCGGCGCTTGCAATACGGCGTCCGTTTCTCATTACCTCAATCGAGCGAAGTGAGCCCGACGGTGCGACACCACCGGCATTATAAACAGCCGAAAACAGTGTGGAGAAAGGCGACATTCTATAAGTTCCCGGGGTGACAACCTCACCCATCACATTCACCTGAATGGAACGAAGTTGTCCGAGGGTCAGCGATATATCGGTCGCTTCATTTTCTATATCTGAAAAAATGGGAGCCAAAGCGTTTTTCGCACGCTCATTGGCCTGTTTCACCGTCAGGCCGCTCAGNTACATAGGACCTACCTGACTAACGATGATGTTACCCTCCGGTGAGATTGTTTCTCTGATAGTACTTTCATTATTACCCCATATGTTTATCACCACTTCGTCACCGGGACCCAATCGGTAATCTTCAGGAGTGGCCATATTCACATTAGGCTCAAATGTAAGGTTACGACCGGTGAATATATCCTGTCCGAACACCTGTGCGATAGGCTCAATCGAGAGCAAACGATTATAGGTCACAGTATCTACCGGAGCCGTAGTCTCCGTACCTGGCACAAACTGCAAAGTACCATTTTCATCACGCACATAAAATCCCTCACGGTCTGCGCGCTCTTTAAGGACCTCCGTACTCTCACCCACTTTTTTACTCGTAGGNGCATCGTCCTCAATAACCGAATTGNTTGCAACCCGCGATGTAGCGCTTTCATTACCTTTTACAGACGCTGTAGCAGGTTTAGCGCCAGCATCAGGACCTTGTTGCTCAATGGTCTTTTTCACACGTTCAAGCTGATCTTGAGTCACACCGCGTGCAAAAAGTTCTTTACCTATCTGCTGTTGACTCTTCCCTTGAGCAGATGCTGTTCTTACGTAGCTGATAACCTGCTGATCAGTCATTTTAGCCAACGCAACAGCACCGGCTCCGATCAGCAGAGCCAGTGCTACAGATATATTCCTTACACTTTTATTCATTACTCAACTACAGAGATTATTGGTCTTTACACCCGTATTCCTGTCATTTATATTGATTCTCAATAGGTATATTCAATCTTCGTTCGCGTGCNTGAATCCTGCGTGTCAGCCACATGTTGAACAGAATCCACACAACCGTGTCGATAAGTAATACTATCGTCGAATTTATGTATTGTGAAAGAATGATATTCAAACACACAAAAACAACCGAAATCAGTAATATAGTAGGCATAGCCACCCTTTGTTTCATGCCGAGGGCAAGAAGTTTATGGTGTATGTGGCTTTTATCAGGCAANAAAGGATTACGACCGGCACGCACACGATGGAGATAGACCCTGACAACATCAAAACATGGCACAATCAATGGAGAATAAGCAAGAACTATAGGATTCATGTCAACGATATCCANCCGNTCTATCATGCACATCTTCACCATCAATATTCCCAGAACCGTACCCGTAGTCAGTGCTCCGGTGTCCCCCATAAAAATCTTCTTGCCCATTTTTGCATCACCGAACACATTATAATAGAAGAATGGCACAAGTGTACCGAGAGCGGCAAATGCTATAAGAGAGTCAACCATATCCCCGACAAGATAAAACACCACTCCATAGAAAAGCAATGCTATACCACAAAGCCCCGATGCAAGTCCGTCGATTCCATCGATAAGATTTACGGCGTTAACGATCAAGACCATAGCAAACACCGTCAACACCATTGCCAACGGAACCGGGATACTCTCAATAAAAAAGAATCCATGCAGATTGTCGACCATAAGCCCCGACAAAACAATAAGGATTCCCGAAAGAATCTGTGCATAGAATTTAGCGCGGTATCTCACCCCCACAAGATCATCCGCCATACCCACAAGATACATTATCAACAACGAGCACAGTCCAAAACACACCGGGAGTGCGGCCTCACCAAGAGCATTAAACAATGCACCATGGTAAAACATATCATTCANCCCCGCCACAAAAGCTATCGACAGGAATATTGCGGGAACAAAAGCAAAACCACCAAGGCGGGGCACAACCCCATGATGAATCTTCCGTTCATCCGGAACATCAAAAAGCTGCTTGCGGAAAGCAATCAGCAAAATTTGAGGTATCAGCACTCCCGTGACAATTACACTTATCAGAAAGACTGATATTATATTAGCCATCCAAGATCCCATCTTGTTCGCGTTATTTTGTTCATGCGTTATCTGGCAAAAACGGAATCCGCCTACCCGACATCCGCACATACTCTCTCCATCTGTAGCAAAAATAGCACATTTTAACTATAGTACCAAACATCTTTCTTATTCATGTCATAAAATTATNTACATACATCCGGCTCTTGAAGTGATTTAGGCTTCTGACTTTTTAATATTTGAGACAGCTTCAAGGATAGTTTGAAATCGCGATGAGAAAGTAAAGGGCTTCCATTTACCACAAATGACCAAATTGAAAGTAAAAAATCCCACTCTTTAGTTCGGGATTTTGCTCAACAAAGCCTTACCTTTGCATAGATATGCCGAATTTTCATTACATAATTATTGCAACCTTAGCTTTCCTGACATCGTTAGCATGTCAGGCCCGCACTTACACTGTTGTTATTGACCCCGGACATGGTGGAAAAGATTTTGGAGCGGTCGGAAAGATCACAAATGAAAAAACTATAAATCTTGATGTTGCGCTTCTCACTGGAGATCTGATAAGCGACGAACATCCCGATATCGACATCGTTTACACTCGTTCCGATGACCGCTATATCTCACTGAAGGAACGTGCCGACATTGCCAATGCCGCCCACGGCGACCTTTTCATATCCATACACGTTAATTCTGTCGCNAAGTCCAACACAAAACGCNCTACCATACACGGCACATCAGTTTATACGCTCGGGCTACACAAAAGCGCAGCCAACTTTGAAGTTGCAAAACGCGAAAACTCAGTCATTTCACTTGACAATGACTTCGCAACCCGTTACGAAGGTTTTGATCCCGCTTCAGCTGAAAGTTATATCATGTTTGAACTTGGACAAAACCGCCACATTGATCAGAGCGTNCGCTTTGCCCGCCACGTACAGAACAATCTTGTAAAAACCGCCGGACGCACCGACAACAGTGTCCGNCAAGCAGGATTCTGGGTACTCTGGGCGACCGGAATGCCGTCCGTTTTAATTGAGCTTGACTTTATCTGCAATCCACAGATGGAGATATACCTTAATTCCGACAAAGGCAAGCAGGCAATGGCTCGATCGATAGCAGATGCCTTCACAGCTTATCGCAATGGAGCATCCGTTGCCACTCACAACGACATTTCTGAGAAAAAGGAGGTACCGGTCACCAAGACACCGGCCCAGGAGGCCTCAAAGCCCAAAGCTNCTGCTCCAACCGATAAGCCTTCTGAAAAAAAGACTCTAAAGCAAACCGCCACAAAAACCTACCACGTGCAGATCTTCGCATCAGCCAAACCTGTCAAAGATGGAGCACCCGACTTCAAAGGACACAAGGCCAGTAATTTCCGTGACGGTAAGTGGTACAAATACTACCTCGGCGACTGCNCCACGCAAGCCGAAGCTAAAAAAATTCTTACAGAAGCGCGAAAAGATTTCCCGGGAGCGTTCATCATCGAACTCACTGATGAGCAAAAACAGTCCCATTGAGTGTTATTAATATTAAGACATGTTCCAACTACTTTATAGACCATGAGTAAAATCTTCAGAAAAGAAACCGTAATCGGCATTTGCACCGTTATCGCAATACTCGTACTTTTCTTTGGCATTGAATATCTTAAGGGNATTAATATGTTCAAGCCGGCCAACTACTATTACGTCAGCTACACCGACGTCAATGGATTGGCTGTGTCATCACCCGTTACCGTCAACGGATTCAAAGTCGGACTCGTGCGTGACATTTCCTATGAATACGACAACCCCGGTCATGTTCTTGTCGAACTCAGCCTCGACAAGCAGCTTCACATTCCCCGCGGAACCGTGGCGATGATTCAGTCCGACATTCTCGGCACAGCCACCGTAGTCCTGAAAATGGGTACTGAGAGCGACAATCACACAGTCGGTGATAAAATTATCGGCCAAACAGATGCCGGCATGATGGCAGCCGTAGGCGAGAGTCTCCTTCCTTCGGTTGAAAGCATACTTCCCAAAGTCGATACTCTTCTTGTTTCTGTCAATAAATTAGCATCCGACTCCTCCTTGCTTGCCGCGATCGGACGCCTTGACGCGATTTCACGCTCCATTGACCGCACTATGCGCAACATAGATG
>JAAVGC010000003.1 GCA_014800445.1 Bacteroidales bacterium
TTCATGATCTCAGTTTTTACTACCGGAAAGCATTTTGTCCATCGCAGCTGCTGCACGACGTCCGTCACCCATCGCAAGAATCACAGTGGCACCGCCACGCACAATGTCGCCTCCGGCATAAAGTACGGGGATCGACGACTGAAGCGTGTCATCATTTACAGCAATAGTGCCGCGGCGAGTCACCTCAAGTCCATCAATAGCCGACGGAACAAGCGGATTTGGCGAAACTCCGACACTCACGATAACGAGATCAACCGGAACTTCCTCAATAGCTCCCTCTACGGGCACAGGGCTACGGCGACCTGATGCGTCAGGTTCACCAAGCTCCATGCGTTGCAGACGCATCGCACGCACGCGGCCATTCTCATCGGCAAGGTATTCTACCGGATTGTGCAGAGTGAGGAATTTGACACCCTCTTCCTTTGCATGATGCACCTCCTCGACACGGGCTGGCATCTCCGCCTCGCTGCGGCGATAGACTATCGATGCCTCCTCTGCTCCCATGCGCAGTGCCGTGCGCACTGAGTCCATAGCAGTGTTTCCGCCACCTATCACAGCCACGCGGCGGCCATGAAGCACCGGCGTAGCATAGCCTTCACGTCCGGCCCCCATGAGATTTATACGGGTCAGATATTCGTTGGATGAAAGTACTCCAATCAGGTTCTCCCCGGGGATACCCATAAAGCGGGGTAGTCCGGCACCCGACGCGACAAACATCGCCTCAAATCCCATTGCCATGAGATCATCGAAGCTATAAGTTTTACCCACGATAACATCTGCCTCAAACTTCACGCCGGCGGCACGGAGCGAGTCAATTTCATTCTCAACCACACTATTGGGAAGTCGGAACTCAGGTATGCCATATTTCAGCACTCCACCGATCTCGTGCAGTGCCTCAAAGACTGTTATTTCATATCCACGACGCGACATCTCTCCTGCAAACGACAGTCCGGCAGGTCCTGATCCCACAACGGCAATCTTTCGGCCGTTGGAAGCAAGTTGTGCAGGCGAAGCGCTTTCACCACTCATGCGCTCACTGTCGGCTGCAAAACGCTCAAGCCAACCGATTGCCACCGGCGGTTTCTTCATCTTGTTGTAGATACATTTGCTCTCGCACTGCTTCTCCTGTGGACACACGCGGCCACACACCGCAGGAAGCGCACTTGTTTCNTTNAGTGTCATCGCAGCCTGACCGAAATCGCCACGCTCTATATTCTTGATAAATCCCGGTATNTTGATNCCTACAGGGCAACCGGTCACACATCCAGGATCAGGGCAATCAAGACACCGCGAAGCCTCCAGAACNGCCTGCTCCTCGCTAAGACCTTGATTAACCTCGGCCNGCATNGTGGTTATGCGGTAAGCCGGATCNAGCTGNGGCATAGTNGCACGAGGTATAGCAGTACGTTCCTTAGCACTCTTTTCCTGACGAAGCTGCTCACGCCATGCGGCANNGCGGGGCGATANNGTGCCNGNCTTTGCCGATGATATATTCTCTTCCATAAAAGCCTTAATTTCTGGGNTTGTCATAGGCGCGCATGCGCAGCATCATCTCATCGAAGTCGACCTGATGGGCGTCAAACTCCGGGCCGTCGACACACACAAAACGGGTTTTACCGCCAACACTCACACGACAGGCACCGCACATACCGGTTCCATCGACCATGATGGTGTTGAGCGAGCATATTGTGGGTACGTTGTACTNCTTAGTGAGTGCACTGACAAATTTCATCATTATGGCAGGACCAATCGTCACTGCATGATCCACTTTCTCACGCTGAATAACCTTCTCTACACCCTGAGTAACAAGCCCTTTTTCTCCTGCCGAGCCATCGTCGGTCATGATGATAACCTCATCACTCCATTCCCTCACCTGATCTTCAAGGATTATGAGAGAGGCATTTCGGGCTGCAAGCACACTGACCACACGGTTACCGGCCTGTTTCATAGCCTTGATGATGGGAAGAAGCGGAGCCACGCCAACACCACCTCCTGCACACACCACAGTGCCGTAGTTGGCAATGTCAGTGGCACGTCCAAGCGGTCCAACCACATCGTGCAGGAAATCACCGGGNTTCATGGCACATATAGCCCTGGTGCTGTCACCCACTGCCTGAATGACAAGAGTTATCGTACCCTTCACCGGATCAGCGTCAGCGATAGTGAGCGGGATGCGCTCGCCACGGGCATTGTCGATGACGATGACAAAATGCCCCGGCTTGCGTGAACGCGCTATCGCCGGTGCCTCTACCACCAGTTTTACGACCTTTTCTGAAAAATGCTGTTTATCAAGAATCTTATTCATAGGTTTTAGCTACGGGAAAACGGCAGGAGTATGCGCCGTCAATATGCAAATATAGCAAATATCTTCAGTTTGCACACTGACTGAGCNCAATTGAGACTTGCAGCAGTTAATTTTAGTTAATTTCAATGCAANAAGTGCCCTCTGAATGGTTATATTTGCAGAACTAAGAAAAAGCATAANCATGGAAACAACAAGACAAGCAAAAATATCTCGCCTGCTCCAGAAAGAGTTGAGCGAAATTTTCAGAAAACAGACAGCAAAAACACGCGGTAGCATTGTGACCGTGACCACCGTGAGAGTGTCACCGGACCTGAGTGTGGCTAAGGCGTATATCTCGGTATTCCCTTCAGACAAAAGCGAGGCTGTGCTTGAAAGCGTGCGCAAAAGTGCGCAGACAATCCGATATGAACTTGCCAAAATCGTAAGATTCCAGCTTCGCAAGACTCCTGAACTGTCATTCTTCCTTGACGACTCGATGGATTACATCGAAAACATCGACTCACTTCTCGGAAAAACCAAAGAGACAGTGAGCGAACCCGAGGAAAACACACCTGCCGAAACTGAAAAGTGAAGCCGCAGCTCCCACTGGAGCTACGCATAGCATGGAGATACCTTTTCTCCAAAAAGCGTCACGCTGCCGTCAATCTCATTTCTTCGATATCTGTCGCCGGAGTCGCAGTGGCNTCGGCGGTGGTTGTCATTGCCCTGTCGGTTTTCAACGGATTTATAAAACTGGCTGAGAGCCGGTTTTCCCGACTAAGTGCNCCAATAGAGATAAGTGCAACCGACGGCCGGCATTTNAATGNCGATTCATTGCTTGACGCNCTCAAAGCCGTTCCTGAAATTGGATTGTCGCTNCCGGTATTAAAATCCAAAGCTTATNCCGACACCGATGAGGGGCAACTGGCTGTCAATGTAATAGGTGTGNCCGATGATTGGATGGATGCATCAGGAGCGTCACTGACTGTTATTGACGGATCAGAAATCGTAGCCGACACACTCGGCTCTACTCTCGGAGTNGTGTCGGTNGGNGTNGCCATGCANACGGGGGCNCGNCCNGCCGATATGCTNCGGCTTATNGTNCCNAAGAACCGNCCNCGGCTNAACCCNGGNAACATNATGGGTAATTTCCGCTCNGACACNATNGTNGTGGCNGGAGTGAGCCGCACAGGTGAGGANAAACTCGATGCCGCAATGGTTCTNATTCCCATTGANAGNNTGCGTAATCTNTTGTCGGCTGATGAAAAAGTGGCAACCCACATAGATGTTTACCCTGCCGGTACAGAAATTTCTCCTCGTCAGNTTCTTGCAGCCCTCAGCAAAAATCTGCCTGACGGATTCAAAGCACTTACTGTGTCAGAACAAAACTCNGACTCATTCCGGATGATCGAAATTGAGAAGTGGGTGACCTTNGTTNTACTGGCATTNATANTGATTATAGCATCTTTCAACATCCTNTCGACTCTTGTCATGCTCATGATNGAGAAGCANNGCAATATGCACGTGCTCCGGGCAATGGGAATGCCTGATAAAAAGATCGGNGCAATATTTGTNTGGGAGGGAGTGCTTGTGTCAGGNTCCGGATGCATTGCGGGAGCTATCATTGGAATTGCNCTGGTCTACTGCCAGATGCAGTGGGGNTGGGTGAAGCTCTCTGCCGCCGGCATCGATCCTTCGATGCTATCTATCACAACTTATCCTGTGGCATTGAGCGCCCAGGATCTCACCGCGGTGCTCATATTGGCCGCAATCACATCTTTTCTTGCATCTTCCGTAGCAGTTATCGTCGGTCGTAAAAAAAATTGATTTTGTTGTAACCGTTTTACGCCCGATTGCGTCTAAGGAATAAACCAAACAACAAAAGCAACATCCACCACACATGAAAAAAATCACAACTGCCACAGTTTCAGGCTTGCTTCTACTTTTGGCCTCAGCACTTCCTACTTCCTGTATCACTATCCCCGACAACATTGATTCAAAGGAACTTCAGGAAAAAATCTCTGACATTCAAGTTAGAGCACTCGATGAGATACACGACGCGCTGAATCAGCCGCTTCTCGTAGTCTCGCAAACAGGTGATACTGTTGTCGCCTATATGCCCGACTCTGTGGCTGAAGGTACTGCGGTGCGCAAAATCACAGTACGTGTCGATGAAGCAAAAGAGGATATCCGCCCGTACATCGCCGACAAGCAGCGGCAACTCATCATGTCGCTTTCTGCTGTCATAATCCCCTGCGTGACAATACTTCTTATCGCTGCGGCAGTGATGATATTCATTTTTGTGCGCAACCGTAACCGCAATGCATTGATCGAGAAAGCGATTGAAAATGGCTATGAGCTTCCCGAGAGCTTCTACTCTGGTCAGAACACCACTCGTGTCATCTATCAGAACGCTCCAGTCCAGCCACAAGACCCGACAAACCCGATCGATCAACAGCAACAGACATCTCCTACCGGTGCCGCTCCATCGTTCATGCCGCCCATCCCTCCTACGCCACCTGCCAATTCAAAAAATCTTCAGTCAGGCATTCAGCTTGCAGTCATAGGATTCTGCGTACTGATATTCTTCCTTATTGTGGATGCTCCATCAGTGGCGNTACTTGCAGGCGGTATTCCACTGCTCCTCGGTCTCGGACGCATCGCCTCATGGTACTATCTGGGCAAAAACAACTAATCTGTTCCGAGTCATTATCGACATAAAGCCAATCATCACACACCTGACTCCTGAGTATGCTCTCAACGGTAGAAGAACTGAAACTGATTGCCCGATGCATCGCGACCGACGACCGCGATGCATTTGGTCGGTTGGTTGACGCATATCAGGACTCCCTGCGGCGNTATCTGCTNAATCTCACTNTGGGNGATGCGTGTCTCACCGACGATCTGGCTCAGGAAACATTCATCAAAGCATGGTCGTCGATACGTTCATTCAAGGGAATTGCCAAATTCCGCACATGGCTTTTCCGCATAGCCT
Source organism: Bacteroidales bacterium (assembly GCA_014800445.1). Taxonomy (GTDB): domain Bacteria; phylum Bacteroidota; class Bacteroidia; order Bacteroidales; family Muribaculaceae; genus JAFLTL01. The sequence goes on from JAAVGC010000003.1 coordinate 5,280, forward strand.
GGAACGAATACATCAGTTACCGACGCCGCGAACGCCCGACAGCCGACCTTGACACTCCCGGCGCCGATGTAGCTGATTCCGATATACACTCGGCCACAGAAGCAAGCATGGACGTGCAGGTGGCTTTGAAAACACTCTCTCCTAAGGAACGTACGGTTGTGCTCCTATTTTATCTCGAAGAGATGCCGGTGAAAAAAGTGGTGGAAATCACCGGAATCCCTGAGGGAACCGTGAAAGTCTATCTGAAGCGAGCCCGTGAAAAAATGGCTGTCGCTCTCTCCAATTAAAAATTATTANTTATCTTCAACCCCATGATGGATAAACCGGACAAAGAAATAACCCGTCTGTTCAAGCAGGATCTCCCTCAAGCAGGAAGAGATCCCTGGTTCACACGCAGGGTTATGAATCGTCTNCCACGCCGACAGCAGCGCATGTCGCCTGTCGAAGTGGCGTGTATCATTGCCGTCTGCCTGCTCATTGTGACGGCATTTATCATCGAAGGCACAATGATCATCAGTTCGCAGCAGATTCTCGTACGCGATGTAGTCATCATGTCGACGCTCACAATGATGTCGCTCGGCGTGGGTGGCTGGATCATCAGTCCCTATCTGAAAAATTGACACTATCTACAAAGCACCCTGAATACCGCGGAATGCACCGGTGACACTCTTTTAACATCGGAATTATTGCACAGTAAGAAAAAACGTAATAATTTTGCAGCACTTTTGAAAGTTATTTCAACCAATAAGGTCAATTTTAATTATTTACTAAGATGAAAAAGATGTTCTATGCGGTTGCAGTAATTGCAGCCATGTCCGTATGCTCATGCGGCAACAAAGCTCAGACTACTGAGACTGAAATCGTAGAAGGTGAGGCTATCGAGATCGTCAATCCTGACAGCACATGCTGCAAGGAAGGTGCTTCATGTTGCACCGACAGCTGCACCACTCCGTGCGACAGCTGCCAGAAGACTGCTGAATAATCCACGACATTTCAGCTACTATAAAAGGAGGCGCGGTTCCATAAAACGAACCGCGCCTCCTGTCGTAATCCAATATTAAATAAGAATGCAATAATTACTTCGATGACGAAGAAGAATTGCCGCGCTCGGCTTTCGTGCCGGGTCTGTTGGCTGCCATGTCGCGATGTCCGCGCTTACCGGCAACTTTGTTCTCAAGCATCTTCACATACTGGTCAGGGGTCAGTATAGTCTTGAGTTTTGCAAGATACTCCTGCTGACGCTTTTCACGCCCGTCCTGACGCTGACGGTCGGCCTCTGACTTCTGTGCCTTCGCACTCTCGCGGGCAGCCTTGTCAGCCTCGGCCTGCTGCTTGTTGAGTTCTTCGATAGCCGTGATCTGCTGCTGAGTGAGGTTAAGATCCTTCATNTCAGTGATGTCGGCAAACCCATTCTTTCCNGGACCTTTGCGGTCGCCCTTGCGCCCTTTGTCGCCACGCATCTTGTCACCCTTCTTGCCACCCTGACGGTCACATCCACCGCATCCGTCTTTCTGGCACTGCTCCTGCTTGGGAGTCTGATCTGACGAAGGATTCTGGGCAAAAGCCTGAGTNCCGAGAGTGGTTGCGATCGCGATAGCTGCAATAAGAATTGTTTTCTTCATAAAAATGTGTTCTGTTATTAAATTAAGATGTAATATTTTTCGAGGTGACTGGAACTCTTATCCGCGTCACTGATACTAAGACCGAAACCATCATGAAAAGTTTAACTGCAAATTGCGGCTTTAACCCTTATTGTGCTGACACAACAGATTTTGACTAAAAATCAGTTAAACATAACGCACATGCCGGAGTTGCTCAATTACTGAAAAATCAGTAACTTTGAGGGCGTTTTCAAGCCACGCGGTAACTACCGTTGCACCTCAATTACACACAATCACCGCAATCATGAAAGATTTTAAACCGACAGTTGATCTGCACACCCACACCATAGTTTCAGGCCACGCCTACAGCTCGCTTCAGGAGATGGCACGTGCCGCCGCCGACATGGGCATAGAGATTCTCGGAGTGACCGAGCATGGTCCCGCCATACCGGGTACATGCGGAAGATTGTATTTCAAAAACATGATCGTGATCCCGCGGGAAATGTACGGGGTGAAACTGCTGCTCGGTGCCGAACTCAACATCTTAAACTACAAAGGTGAGCTGGATGCCGACGATGCACTGATGGACATGCTCGATCTGCGCATAGCTGGCATACACTCTGTGTGCTGGGAAAGTGGAACACGCAACCAGAACACCGAAGGAGTTGCACGCGTGATCAACGACCCGCGCATCCACATAATCTCGCATCCCGCCGACGGCTCAGCTGATCTTGACTTCGGAGAACTGGTTAAAGTGGCAAAGAATGCCCACACGCTTCTTGAAATCAACTCCCACTCACTGAATCCGGCACGGCACAAAACAATAGCACGCCCCAACAACATAGAGTTGCTGAGGCAGTGCAAAAAGCATGATATGCCCGTGATACTTGGCAGCGACGCCCACATCAGCTTCCAGATCGCCGACTACAGCAATGTGCTGCCGCTACTCGACGAAACCGATTTCCCGCAAGAGCTTGTGCTAAATGACAAGCCCGTGCAACTGATGGAATACCTCGGACTGAAAGTGTGACCGAAGACCACCTTACTTATCGACACGCAGAAAATTGCCCATCGAGTCAAAATCGAGATCAACNCCATTGGTGAGCTCGATCTCATAGCCTGCGGCCGATTTTGATATTTCGTTTATTCCGGCACCTGAATAGTTTGTGGTGATATACAGTGCTATTGACTCGGGCACGAGACCATCGGGCACAGTCTGATTGGCCGGTGCATCCACATCGGTCCACTCGCCGGCAGCATTGAAAGTCACCTCGTGGCCGTTGGAGAGNCGCACGTCATATTCATCCTGATGGTCATCCTTGTCACGCGTCACTGAAACAATGCTCACGCCACTGTAGTGCGTTCCGATAAATGTCTGCGCGCTCTCGGGGAGACTGGCCACATTGATCGGTTCATCCTTNTCATCGTCGGAGCAACTCCACAAAGCCACTGCCATCACAGCCACAACAAAAGCGGCAAGATACCTGAAAGTGTTTTTCATCTTCTAATTCATTTAAGTTAATATCTAATTGAGAAACACTGATTACGCGCTATTGTTCAGTTTACAGTCCTGACAGCGAACTGACTTTTTCACAAACACATATATTGCTGACTTAACAACAAAACGAGNGTGCGTAATGTTATAATTTCATAATTAACAATTCACACATTATGATTGATTGGTTTACCGAAGTATTCAGGGAAAATCAAGTAATACCTATCTTCCTGACTCTTGGACTCGGTTTCTGGTTTGGAAGCCTGAAATACAAATCATTCTCACTCGGCCCCGTTACTGCCACCCTCATTGTGGGTGTGATCATCGGGCAGCTTGACATCGAGATTTCATCGACAGTGAAATCGCTTGCATTCATGCTGTTTCTGTTTGCCATAGGCTATAGCGTAGGACCGCAGTTTTTCCGCTCGCTCAAAGGTGACGGCATCAAGCAGATATGTTTTGCACTCGTTGAGTGTGCAATCTGCATCGGCGTGTGCGTGGGCATAGCCCGGCTTATGGGATTCAACAAAGGCATTGCTGTAGGTGTTTTTGCAGGATCACAGACCGTGTCGGCCGTGATAGGAGTCGGATCGGACACNATACGCGCACTCGGCTACTCGCCTGAAGAAACCGAGCGGTTATTGAACATCATCCCTGCCTGCTATGCCGTATGCTATGTGTTCGGCACCGTGGGATCGGCATGGATCATNGCCAATCTCGGCCCGATCCTTCTCGGCGGCCTGAAGAAGGTCAAAGCTGAAACTCAAGCCCTTGAACAGGAAATGGATTCCGGTGACTTTACTCCCGATCCCGGCCAGATTATCGCCAACCGGCCGGTGTCGTTCAGAGCCTACATTGCCGAGTCTGATTTCTTCAACCGGCCGCGCACCGTCAGCGAAATCGAGCGGCACATAACCAAGCGCGACTTCCGGTATTTTGTTGAGCGTCTGCGCATAAACGGTGAGATCACCGAACCTGATCCCGATGTAAGAGTCAGAAAAGGTGACACGATTGTACTGAGCGGGCGGCGCGAAACCATTGTAGAGGATGCTTCATGGGTCGGCCCGGAGGTTGCCGATCATGAGCTGCTTACTTTCAGTTCAGAGAATCTACCCGTGGTTGTGTCGAAATCAGGAGCATGCGGCATGACTCTCGGCGAGTTGCGTAACAAGCCCTATATGCACGGGGTAATGATACACCGCGTGATGCGTAACGATATGCCTATACCGCTCCGACGCAAACTGCAACTCGAAAAAGGTGACGTGATCACACTCGTCGGCCTGCCTGAGAACGTTGCAGAGGCTGTGCCGGAGATAGGCTACAGCGACCGGCACACCGTAGAATCTGATATGGTATTCATCGGCCTTGGTATTGCAATCGGATGCCTGATAGGTGCTGTTGTAATAAAACTTGGAGGTATACCAATCTCGCTAAGCACAAGTGGTGGTGCAATCATTGCCGGACTGGTGCTCGGATGGCTTCGCTCNAAGCGCCCCACATTCGGACGCATTCCTCGATCNGTGGTNTGGTTTATGGATAACGCCGGACTAAATCTNTTCATAGCTGTGGTGGGTATCACGGCCGGACCGTCGTTTATCAGCGGACTGCATGAGGTGGGCATACAGCTGTTCTTCATAGGAATCGCATGCACGACTATCCCGCTGATTCTCTCTATCTACATTGCCAACAAGATATTCAAGTTCCCGGCGGCAGTGACGCTCGGATGCGTTGCCGGAAGCCGCAATGCCGTTGCCGCACTCGGTGCCATACAGGACAGCCTCGACAGCACTCTTCCTGTAATGGGCTACACGGTGACCTACGCCGTGGGAAGCGTGATGCTTATTTTATCGGGCATGGTCGTTGCTCTACTGTGCTGACATCTCTATTACACCCTAAAAAAAGCGAGGTCAGGCGACGCAGCCTGACCTCTTTATGCTTTTATAGTGCGGACAGCAAGACTAAAATCGCTGCCGACACTTTTATGAAAGCAAATATACTCCCTTTTCTAAAGAATAACAAACTTTTAATCACAAAGTTTCTTACTTACTAAAAGGGAAGCCGCTGACGTGGCGGAGGATGGATGCTACTGCGGGGTAAGCCCTGTTTTTATCGAGCAGGGTGTGAAATTCGCGCATCATCTTGGCCTCACGCTCCGGCGAGACGTGTCGCAAGAGGTAACGCACCACTTTCAAGCAACCCGAGATGTTCATGTACTCCTCGGGCCGGGTCAGCCCTGCCGGGCCTTTGCGTATGCGGTTGTAGGGACGGAAGTCAAACATCGAGCAACCGTGGGCACAGGCGTTGCGGAGTATTCTCACCAGCTCGATATAGTTCCGGAACACGTCGACATACCGCACTCCGAGCCGACCAGAGATCTTCTGCTGCAGCTGTGTGTCGCGCAAAGCGTTGAAGAGTGTGATATTTTCGCCGAGTGTCATGAGTTCAATGGTTTTCCACGCAGGTGCATAGCGGTCATCAGGCGCCATGCGGTGATGGCGTTTTATTGCCGGATTCTTGCGGAACGCACCATTGTAGACCCTGCGGTCGAAATCGGAAATAAATGACTTCGTCACGCAGTCGGGATTGACGAACCACCAGGGATCATCGCGATAGAGCATCGAACCTTCATAGGTGAGGACGGCACGGAAATAGACCTCGATACTGAAAATGTATTTCAGAAAGAGATTGCGCAGCTCAAGGTCAAAGTAATAGAGCCTCACGGCATCCATGAACTCAATGCCCTGACGATAGCGGTGAGTGGTGCGGTTAAAATCGGGATAGGATTCNTCGAATGGAAACAGATAGGCACCTAACCGGTAAAAGCCTATGACCGAGAGGAATTCCGCAGCCCGCTCCTCATCGGCTATCACAAGCCCGCGGCTACGCATCAGTTCAAGCTGCTGCTCTATGGAAATCGCACGTTCTATCATATCGTAAATATACATAATTTTGCAAGACTTGCATGCGTGTTGTAGTTTTGCAGAAATGTGTAAATCTCCGTTGTCATGCCTATGTGGAACCCGTGGCACGGCTGCCACAAGATAAGCCCCGGTTGCAAGCATTGTTACGTCTATCGTGAGGATGCGGCGTTTGGCGCGGCGTTACCTACAAGCGAGGTGCGGCGGACAGCATCATTCAATCTGCCGGTGAAGCGCGACCGGCACCGCAACTGGAAGTTCGCGCCGGGCACGGAATTTGCGCTCTGCTTCACTTCTGACTTTCTGCTTGAGGAGGCCGACGGATGGCGCGAGGAGATATGGGATATAATAAGGGAGCGGAGTGACTGCACTTTCTTTTTCTTCACCAAGCGCATCGAGCGGCTCGCCGACTGTCTGCCCGCCGACTGGGGCGAGGGATGGGATAACGTGGCTGTGGGTTGCACGGTGGAGAATCAGGATCGTGCCGATTACAGGATGCCGATCTTTCTGTCGCTCCCGATAAAGCATCGGCTCGTGATTGTGGCACCGATGCTCGAGAGAATCGATCTGAGCGGATATCTTGACCGGAGTAAGATCGAGGAGGTGTCGGCCGGCGGCGAATCAGGCAAATATGCCCGCACACTTGATTTTGACTGGGTGATCGACCTGCATGACCAGTGCGCGGATGCCGGAGTGCCGTTCAGCTTCCATCAGACGGGTTCCTATCTGCGCAAGGACGGGCGTGTCTACAACATACCGCGCGAGCATCAGCACTCACAGGCTAAGAAGGCCGGACTGAACACAATGTCGCACCACAAGATCCAATAGCAAACATTACAGGAGGGAAGCGCGTTTATAATAGCAGAAACAAAAAAATACTACTATGAAAAATCTTGAAGAAAAAATTGCNGAAAAGACTCCGTCGCTTGTNGCATTTGTGCATGCAGCCGAGCATGATGNTGTGGATGTGAAACACATAACCGAAGAGCTAAGCGCTATCTATGGCGACAAGGTGAATATCATCCGCGTCGACAGCTCGTATAACCGTCCGGTTATCAGGAAATACAATCTGAACGCTTATCCGACATGGATTCTGTTCAAAGAGGGGCAGGAGCTCATGAGGGAGAGCGGCGAGAAGACCGTAAATCAGTTATCGCAACTGATAGAACGCGCATTCTGACGCAGCTACAAGATAGAATATCATATTAAGGGCGTGCTACAAATGCACGCCCTGTTTTTTTCTGATATCTCACAAATTTCACGAGGCTACAGCGCGGGCGCGGAACTGCGTGGGACTCACCCCGGTTACGCGCTTGAACATTCGCGAAAAGTGCTGGGGNTATTGAAAACCAAGATCGAANGCTATAACGCTTACATCGTCGTCAGTAACCGAGAGCCGCTGTTTAGCAGAATCAATGATCCTGAGNGATATTAGTTCCTGCGCGGTCTTGCCAGTTTCTTTCTTCACCATGTCGCCGAAGTAACCCGGAGTGAGACTGACAATATCGGCAAAGTAATTNACCGACGGGATNCCGTCCTTGGCGCGTCCCGACTCATAATACTCTTTCAGAGCCGTTTCAAATCGGCGTATCACATCGGAATTAACCTTGCGNCGCGTGATGAACTGGCGCTCATAGAAGCGGNTGAGNTAATCCAGAAGCACCTGAATGTTGCTTGCCACAATATCGGCGGTGTGATTGTCNACNGGNTGCTCTGTCTCCACTTTTATGCGCGACAGACATTCAAGAAATAGCCTGCGCTCNTCGGCCGAGAGGTGCAGAGCNTCCCGCTGTGAATAGTTGAAGAAACTATAGGTGCTTATCTTCTCCGCCAANGGCGTGCCATAGATGAGATCGGGATGAAACATTAGGCCGATAACATCGGGGGCNACTTCATCTTCAATCATCTCCACCTCGATCACCTGTCCTGGCGAAAAACTTACCACAGTACCCTCCTGATAGTCGTAGGTGTGCCGGCCATATTTCAGTGTGCAGTTCACGCCGTTTTTAAGGAACAGCGCGTAAACTCCATAATCCANGATCACATGATTGACAACGCGGGTGGCCTGCTTCAGATCAATAACCGTCACAAGCGGATGCTGCGTTTCGAGNCCGTACAANTTGTTGTAGGCGTCGATAGAATCAAGTCTTACTGTCTGCTGTTTCATACTGCAAAAATAGCGTTTTTTCTCTCTGAACGTAACCAATCAGCGATTAGGGTACACATTACCNNAATNAGGGGCNGTATCNGGGCGTATTTCGCCATATCTTTACAGTCGGAAAAACGTTTATAATCATGCGANNCCCAATAAAGACACTGGCAATAGCGGCACTTGCACTCTCGGCGGGTGCTTTCAACGTAAATTCACAAACTATGGATAATAACAGAAATACCGACACATCAATCGCTGCCGCAGAGCAGCTTAATCTCACTCAGGAATGGGACAAGGTTTTCCCGAAAAGCGACAAGGTTGACCACAGGAAGGTGACGTTTGTCAACCGCTATGGCATCACCNTTGCCGCCGACATGTATANCCCCAAAGGTGCTACGGGAAAGCTGCCGGCGATNGCNGTTAGCGGCCCGTTTGGAGCTGTAAAGGAACAGTCAAGCGGTCTCTATGCCCAGCAGCTTGCCGANCGTGGTTTCCTCACGATCGCATTTGACCCCTCGTTCACCGGTGAGAGCGGAGGCACGCCGCGCCGCGTTGCATCGCCCGACATAAATGTGGAGGATTTCTCCGCCGCAGTGGATTTCCTGTCGGTTCAGCCCGATGTCGANGCTGAACGCATCGGCATACTCGGTGTGTGCGGCTGGGGCGGCATAGCTATTCAGGCCGCTATCAACGACCCGCGCATCAAGGCTACAGTTGCCTCGACAATGTACGACATGACCCGCGTGAGCGCAAACGGTTATTTCGACTCCGACAACTCCGCCGAGAAGCGCAACNCCACCCGNGCGGCACTCGCNCGCCAGCGCACCGACGATTACCGCAAAGGCAGCTATCAGCGTGNCGGAGGCGTGGTTGACCCGCTCCCTGCCGATGCGCCCCAGTTTCTGAAGGACTATCACGCCTACTACAAAACTCCTCGTGGCTATCACGCACGCTCCGGCAACTCCACCGATGGCTGGAACATGACTTCTGTGCTCCCGTTCATGAATTTCAAATTCTATGAATATGCCGGCGAACTCGAGAGCGCCGTTATGATCGTGCATGGCGAGAACGCCCACTCCCGCTACTTCGGCGAGGACACATTCAAGCTCCTGCATGGCGACAACAAGGAGCTGCTNATTGTGGCCGACGCTACCCACTGCGATCTCTACGACAATCTCGANAAGATCCCGATGAACCAGATCGCAACATTCTTCACCACCTGGATGCCTNCAAAATAATGACNACANAGGAATTCATCGAGATGATGGNCTCTGGTGAGGTGATAACCGGTGGCTCNCCCGTGCANGCCAAGATGCACGAGCTCAGTCAGGAAGCGATACGCATCACAATGCAGATAAACAACGCCTACCACACCCATGANGAGATAATCGCGCTGATGTCGGAGCTGACAGGGAAACCGGTGCATGANAGCTTCGGGCTATTCCCGCCGTTCTACACCGACTGCGGCAAAAATATCACNATAGGCAAACGCGTGTTCATNAACTCCGGCTGCAAGTTTCAGGATCAGGGTGGCATAACGATAGGNNATGACGTGCTTGTNGGNCACAACTGCGTCATAGCAACCATCAATCACGCTATGGATCCCGACCGGCGCGCCGACATGATGGTCGCCCCTGTGACAATCGGCGACAAAGTGTGGATCGGCGCAAATGTGACGATCCTTCAGGGGGTGACGATAGGTGAAGGTGCCATAATAGCCGCCGGCGCGGTCGTCAACCGCGACGTGCCGCCCCGCACAATCGTCGGCGGCCTCCCCGCCCGCATCCTCAAGCACCTCTGATCCCCGCCACGACAAAAATATACTAAAAGACTTCACCCGGTAACTGGGCTTATGTCCGGTCACCGGGTAAATTTATATTGTCCTATCAATCTATATCAAAAAAATTAATGTAAATAGTTTGTAAGTATGTTTACATGTTTATATATTTGCAACATGGAGTTAATAAAAATTGACTTCATAGAACAGGTCTCACGCCGTAGTCGGAGATGCCACAAGAGTGTGGATGACATCGATTATGGGATGGGACATAAGATCTGCGATCCAACTGATTGCAGTATATTGTAAATAAAAGCGTTATCAACGCTTGGTTTCTGACTTCATGAAACTTCGCAACTTTCAAAATCCAGTCAAGCGACCATGCAACGATGATGCTCATGGGTATGTATTATTTAGCCCCTCAATAGAGGAGGTATATACATACGGCGTGAGGTCAAGTTGCTCGTCCCGACTGGATAGGCAATGCGAAGGCCTCATGAAGTGGAGCGAGCAGCGATCGGCTTCACGCTTTATTATAGATTAATCTCCGACGAGGAAGCCCGAAGGAGGAAA
>JAAVGC010000004.1 GCA_014800445.1 Bacteroidales bacterium
CTCCATGCTATTTAACAACTATTTACTATGAAGAAAAGTATTTTAATGATGGCTCTCGTACTTGGAAGTACGACCGCTTTCGCCCAGAACATCGCAAAGAACGAGCTCAAGCAGCTTCAGTCTTTCCTTGCCCAGCCCGCAGAAAAACATGCAACCAATGCCCAGGCTCTTAAGATTTCAGATATCAAGTCTCCCGCAACCTGGGAGGGTGTGACAGTTTCCAACGGTCATGTGACTGCCATCGACTGGAAAGACAAAGGTCTTGCCGGTGATCTGGATCTGTCGGGTTTCAGCGCTCTTGCCAAAGCAGATATCTCGCGTAACGCAATCGAGAGTGTTTCCTTTGCCGGTGACGGCGCTCTTGGCGATGTTGCCGCTTACCGCAACAAGATCAAGGACATCAAGTTTGACGGGTGTACCTCTCTGACTAAGGTTTCCGTCTACAAGAACCGCATCAACGAAATCGATCTGAGCGGTGCCGTATCGATTGAGAACCTTAACCTTTCCAACAACTATCTTGTTGCTCTCGATGTCACCAACATTCCCGCTCTTAAGACTCTTAATGTCCAGGGTAACCATCTTGAGACACTGACAGTATCAGGTTGCACCAATCTTAAGAACCTCTACTGCGGCTACAACAAGCTTACCTCTCTCAATCTGTTCGGTACCACGGGTCTTGCTAACCTCAACATCGACGACAACGAGGTTAAGAGTATGATTCTTTCGGGTCTTCCCACTCTTAGCACTTTCATCTGCTCAGACAACAACATGGAGACTCTGGCACTTCGCGACTGCAACGCTCTTCTTGACGTTGTTTGCTCCTACAATGACCTGACCTCCTTCTCGATAGAGAATTGTCCTAACGTTCAGTTCGTAGACTGCTCTTACAACGACCTTACTAACCTGAACCTTAGCAACCAGACCTTCCTTCAGCGTGTTCTTTGCAACAACAACCAGCTTACGACTCTTGACCTTTCGTTCTGCCAGGCTCTGACCTACGTAAACTGCCGCTACAACACTATCACCGACCTTCGCACAATCGGTGACAACAACCTCCAGCAGCTTGCCTGCCAGTGGAATCCCTAATATCAGCGGATCACACACAGCGGTTTCCGAGATCTCCGATTCAGTGAGACTCGGATGAAGAAAAGAAGTTTTTGAAATGTTAGTATATAGTTAACCCGCATGGGCGTAAGGGCCGGCTCTTGGGAGTCGGCCCCTACTTTTTTGTGGTTGTGGAGTTATGATTTCCGGAGTTTTCGGAAAAGATAAATGCGGCGAGGAAGCGCAGCAATAAAGACGATCAAAAGGACTCCGACATACATGAATGTGAGCCATGATAGTAAGCTGATACCGTTGAAAGTCAGTGTCTGCTGTATGCTCTTTTCTCCTTTATCGATTGCAATAATATTGTCGGAAGAAATTGCGGCCATGGAAATCTTGGCGCTTACTTTTCCGTCGCGAACATAAACGGCGGAAATATTACCTCTCGCGAGATCTTTAAGAGTGGTTGATTCAGTAGTGTATATAGGATATTCTGCCATTGAGAGATCCTGCCAGCGTGCTATATCCTCGCTATCGGAATCGCCCACCAATGCTATCATGGCGACAGAATCAAGAGCCGTGGTCATACGCCAAAGCTGATTTATCTGCATTGTGGACGCAAGATCGGCTCTCTGCGGCTCGGGTATAACGAGCAACAGCCAGTCGGTGTCATGGTCGCCTACAAGATCTTCGGTGATATCATCTCCATCCTCGTTTTCGATTATAAAAGGGGATGGCTTGTCAGAAAGCTCTTTGCGGTCAACATAGACCCATCCACTTTCTTTGGAAGGGAGGTTGTCGGCACTGAATTCCTGCTGTTGTCCATCTTTGCTATAGATGAAAATGATAGAGCTATCGGAACTATCTTCACCGGGGTCGTTAAGTATTGTTCCAACCGGAAAAGAGCGGAAATCAACAAGAGGTTGAACGTGATAGCCCATCATGGCGATAATAAAAATATATGCAACAGAAACTGTGGCAACTATCCATTGCAGACCAGGTGTGAAGAGGGATGTGACACGCCGGTTCCAAAGCAAAAGCGGAACTGTAAGAGTTGCAAGTACAACGTTCTTTAAAAAAGTGGCTGTGTTAGATAGAACCCATGCGTCGCCAAAGCATCCGCAGTCATCGACCGGTGATGTTATTGCGATGTAGGCAGTGAGTGGCAGAAACNCGATCATCATCAACGCTATGCCTTTAGGGGCTATGCGCCGATAGATGCCGAGAATCAATGCNACACCGAGCATAAATTCCANTCCGGCAAGTGCNAATGCNGCTGCCACGACAAGTGAACGAGGCTCAGAGAGTCCCCATGCNGACAGATATTGTTCAATTTTGAAAACAGTACCCCACGGATCATCNGCTTTAGCGAAGCCTGAGAAAATAAAACATGCACCCACTACAATTCGGGCAATCCAAACGGAAATGCCTATGAAGCGTGGATGAGATGCCCAAGATTTCAGATCCATCACTCNGTGAGCTTTATTATTCCGAAAATCGAGTAGTTGACCATGTCCATGTAGTTGGCATCAATGCCTTCAGATACTGTAGTGGCACCAAGATTGTCTTCGATTTCCTTTGTGCGCATCACTTTCATGAGGATGAGATCGGTATAGCTTGAGACACGCATATCACGCCATGCTTCGTCGTAATCGTGGTTTTTGCGTATCATGAGTGTACGGGTTGTGTCCATATAGGTGTCGTAGAGTGCTATAGCCTCATCCGGTGAGATATCCTTATGGTCAGACACCCCAAGTTTCAGCTGTATCTGCGCAATGATACCATAGTTGACAATTCCGATAAATTCAGGAAGGATTCCTTCGTCAACCATAGCATGTCCTTTTGTTTCAAGGGTGCGTATGCGCTTGGCTTTTATAAGTATCTGATCGGTAAGCGATGTGGGTCTCATAAGTCTCCACGCAGCTCCGTAGTCCTGAAGTTTCATTACAAAGAGAGAGCGGCAACGNTCAATGGCGCGGTCGAACTGGTCGATCGTAGGTTGGTGCTGAGACATGGCTATTGAAGTGATTTTGACTTTTTGCGTTTTATAATGATGGATACCGACATGGTTACGAGCAGTATCCACGGATAGTAAAGATAGGGCCACGGAGCGGCCGGGGAGATGCCTGCAAGCCCAGTGGCGAGTAGTGTCTGCGCTCCGTAGGGTATGAGACACTGAACGATACATGATGCAGTGTCAAGCAAACTGGCACTTTTGCGCGGCGCGATGTCGTAGCGTTCAGCGATTTCATGTGACAGAGATCCCACTGTGAGTATGGCGAGGGTGTTGTTGGCTGTGCAGAGGTTGACAGTACCGACAAGCATNGCTATTGAAGCNTGTGCGCCACGGGAACCACGGACCAATGCGCTGATGGATTGCAGAAGGAATGCAATACCTCCGGTGGCTTTAATTATCCCGAGCATGCCGCCGGCAAGAAGGGTAATGATTATGAGATTGCCCATTGCGTCAATGCCGTCGCCCATGAATGAAAGTAGCGGAAGAATGGTGAATCCGGCAGAGCTGACGGCTATAATAATTGTCGTGACTATACCGCATAGCAGTGTGACGGTAACATTCACTCCTGCAATTGCCAAAGCGATAATAATGATGTAGGGAAGAATTAGCCATAGGTTTACATCGCGTGCAGGCACCTGGGCCGCTACGTGAAAATCTCCAAGCATATAGATGGCGAGGGTGATAATCGCCGCAGGGAATACGATAGCGAAGTTGGCTTTGAATTTCTCGTTCATCCGGCACTTCTGTGTGCGGGTCGCAGCAATGGTAGTATCGGATATAAACGAGAGGTTGTCACCAAAGAATGCCCCACCAAGAACGACGGCGACAAAGAATGGAACATCTCCCCCCACGCTTTGTGCAAAGTCAACAGCGAGTGGCGTGAGCGCAACAACAGTACCTACGGATGTACCGATCGATGTCGAGATGAAGCAGGCTGCAATGAAAATGCCGGGTATGATGAGACTCGGTGGCATCCAGTTCATGGTGACAGCAACGGTCGCTTCTATGGCGCCGATCTTGTCGGCAAGGTTGGCAAATGCTCCGGCAAGAACAAAAATCCATATCATGTAAAGGATATTGCCAGTGCCGGCTTCGCGCGAGAAGGTCTCTATGCGCTCGTGAAGTGTGCGATGACGGAATGTGGCTATTGCCCATACAGAAGAAGCGAGCAATGCCACAGATATCGGCATCTTATAGAAGTCTCCGAGAATGAGTGAGACGACGAGGTACAGTGTGAGAAACACTATTATCGGCGACAGTGCGAACAGTCCTCTTTTCAGAGGTATGTGTCGTGTCTGTTGCATATCAGGCTGATCAGTTAGCAGGGGTCATGCGCCGCACTGGTGAGGCGTCGATCGGAGTTCCGGAGTATATGTCGGCGAGATAGCCGAGCAGTTCGTCATATAGAACGGAGTTGCTGCGTGCCTCGACAACTGCATTGGGAAGCGATGTCATGTAATCGCCACCATTGGCGAGATAATCGATCGTGGCGAGGCGATAACGGCGGTCGGGTGAAATCGGTTGGCCGTTGATGGTGATTATCGTCGGAGTGTGATCGGTGGGATTAAAAGTCATTTTAACCGAAGAGCTTACTCCATCGGATCCGTTGCGTTGTGCAAGCACATCAAAAGCTGCAAGAAGATCCCTGCCGGAAATGTCAAGAACTACAATGCGGTTGTCGAAGGGCAACATGTCGATAATCATGCCCTGAGTGATGTCGCCGACAGGGAGNGCACGGCGCACGCCACCAGAATTGATGAGTCCCATGTCAACGGGTTTGCCTGAAAGCCGCTCGCCGGTTTCAGCAACGAAGTCGGCGAGGAAGTTGGTGAGTCCNCCGTCCTCATTTTTATCAAGAACTCTTGCCGCAACCGCCACCTTGCGNCCCATNACAGAATCAACAGCATGACGATAGGGGAGAAGTTNTTTCTCCAGNTCTTTGTCGAGCCGGTCNTCGAGCCGGCTATCAATTTTTATNAGTGAATAGTCAANATTGCCGTTATCGAGGTCAAGGGTTGTCTTGCCGACATAAGCTCCTTTAGCCCCANCCTGCACTACGGCGATAGTGTCGCCAGCGGCATTAACATGCTTCCAATTGAAACGGTCGGTCACATGCTCCGGGTCAAGCACGGTGTGACTGTGTCCACCTATGATTAGNTCAATGTTTTTTGANGCAGCTGCAATGCTCACATCGTTGGGCTGAACAGCGCCGTCGTAACCGATGTGTGTGACTGCAATCACATAATCGGCCTTGTGATTTTCTTTCAGGTCATTTGCGATAGAATCNGCCACTGTGTAAGCGTCCAGATAGNTGATTCCGTCATAGTTNCCTTCGGCTATCATGCCTTTAGGATTCAGATTAATNCCAAATATGCCGATCTTTTTTCCNGCNTATTCCTTTATCACNGAGGGGGTGAACACGGAGTCGAGTCCCGGTGCTCCAGAGAAATCATAGTTGGCAGAAAGCCATGTGACCTTAGAATCCCTGAGGTTTTCGGCNAGNCGGTTAACTTTGTTGTCAAAATCATGGTTNCCAAGTACNGCAATNTCGTANCCNAGCATGTCNAGNGTGGAATATTCAACNTCNCCTTTNTAGAGGGTGAAATACATGGTTCCCTGCACTACGTCGCCGGCATCGATCAGGAGAACATCGGCTCCTGTGGCTCTGATACTGTCGATAACGACTTTCCGNCGTANAAGTCCTCCATCGCCATTTTCAAGTGGATCAATCTGTGAATGAGTGTCGTTGGTGTGAAGTATGACGAGTTGCCGATGTGATGACGTGTGGCATGACGCNAGTGCTGCGACAAGAATAAAGCACAGTAATAAATTTTTCATATAATGACGGTTGTACGTTGCACTGCTGACTGGCAGCAGTTTGCAAAGATACTCAAAAAAACGGAGGTGAGTTCTCCGTGAGAAAGATATAATCAGGTNTCTTCTATAAAAAGACCTTTCATGATAGTTTTTCGGGGAGTATATGGAGTTTGTTTTTGAAAAAAGGAAAATAATGCTCATATTTGCACGATAAAATTATGTAATTGGAATAGCTATGCAGTTCTCTGCCGAGCAAATCGCTCAGATGATNGGTGGACGCGTTGAAGGAGATCCTTCAGTGATGGTTTCCACATTGTCGAAAATCGAGGAGGGACATCCCGGCTCGATCTCATTTCTGGCAAATCCCAAGTATACGCCCCATATCTATGATACGGAGGCTTCGGTCGTATTGGTNGCTGACAGTTTTGAAGCAGAGCATCCCGTGAGACCGACTCTTATTCGTGTGGCGGATCCATACGCCGCAATGACNGGGCTACTTGAAATGGTTTCAAAAACCATGGGCGCACATCCGGAAGGAATCGAGGATCCNAGCCATGTAGGTGAAGGAACAGTGATACCGGAGAAAAGCTACGTGGGAGCTTTTGCCTATATTGGGAAAAATGTCACTCTTGGTAAGGGTGTCAAGATATATCCGCAAGTCTACATCGGTGACAATTGTGAGATAGGCGAGGGTACAGTGTTGTATGCCGGAGCTAAAGTGTATCATGGTTGCAAGATNGGAAATCGCTGCATTATACACTCAGGTGTCGTGATAGGNGCCGACGGCTTCGGNTTTGCACCAGTCGACGGTCATTATCATAAAATCCCGCAGCTCGGCATTGTTGAGATCGCTGATGATGTGGAAGTCGGTGCCAANACGACAATAGACCGTGCCACAATGGGCACGACAAAGGTTGGTGCCGGAACAAAACTCGATAACCTGATCCAGATTGCACATAACGTNGAGGTGGGTAATGACACGGTTATGGCNGCTCAGGTGGGTATTGCCGGATCGTCGAAGGTTGGTTCTTCATGCCGAATAGGCGGTCAGGTCGGTATCGCCGGCCATATACGCATAGGTGACAATGTGGAGATCGGTGCTCAGGCCGGACTTCAGCGCAATGTGCGTCCNGGAAGCCGTGTGATAGGTTCGCCGGCAGTTGATATAGGTGATTTTGCCCGCCAAGTGGTATATGTTAAGAACCTCGAGCGTCTCAACCGCAGGGTAGATGCNCTGGAGAAGAAAGAAGAAGAAAAATAATAAAAAATGACTCCCCGCATGAAAGTGCATGGTGTCAATACCTCACAAATAGCATGAAGCAACTAACCCTTAAGGCTCCTTTCACGGTAAAGGGGAAAGGCCTTCATACNGGCCTTGAAATTGAGGCAACGTTCCGTCCTGCAGCNGCAAGTCACGGATACAAGTTCTGTCGCGTAGATCTCGCTGACGCTCCTATAGTGGACGCACTCGCCGAGAATGTAATAGAAACCACACGAGGCACAGTGCTTCAGCGTGGAGATGCCCGAGTGGCTACTGTTGAGCATGCGCTTGCCGCTCTCTATGCTGCCGGNATNGATAACTGTCTCATTGAGGTCAATGCTCCGGAGATGCCGATACTTGACGGCAGTGCCGCAGAGTATGTGAAGCTGATCGNGGAGGCCGGTACNGAGGAGCAGGATGCCGATAAGGATTTCTATGTGATAAAGCAGAAGATCGAGGTGCGTGACGATACTACCGGCTCGGCAATTCTTGCTATCCCTTACGACGGTTTCTCTGTGGAGGCTATGCTTGAGTTTGATTCTCCTGTGCTCGACAATCAGTTTGCAGTGCTTGATGATCTGAATCAGTTTGGTACCGATATTGCTCCCTGCCGCACATTTGTNTTCATGCGCGAGATCGANCCCCTGCTTGCTAACAATCTTATAAANGGAGGTGATCTTGACAATGCTATTGTAATTTATGACAGTATCATGTCGGCTGAACAGCTGGATCACATCGCTGAGCTTACAGATACAACTCCNCGTCATCCGAANGAGTACGGNTANATCAATGAGCGCCCGCTTCTTTTTGACAATGAGCCNGCACGTCACAAGGTGATNGATATAATCGGTGACCTGGCTCTTATAGGACGTCCGCTGAAAGGCCGTATTATCGCAACCCGTCCNGGTCACTCCATCAACACTACTTTNGCCAAGAAGATACGTAAGGAGATCGTTCGTCAGGATGTGCAGGCACCAGTCTACAATCCGTCGATTCCTCCGTTGATGGATATCAACCGTATACGTCAGCTTCTTCCTCACCGCTACCCGTTCCTGCTTGTTGACAAGATCATCGAACAGGGTCAGAAGTACATCGTCGGTGTCAAGAATGTGACAGTCAACGAACCTTTCTTCCAGGGNCATTTCCCNCAAGAGCCCGTAATGCCGGGAGTGCTTCTTGTGGAAGCNATGGCTCAAACAGGTGGAATGCTTGTGCTNAGCACAGTGGATGAGCCAGAACGCTATTCGACTTATTTCATGAAGATAGATAACGTGAAATTCCGTCAGAAGGTGGTTCCCGGTGACACTCTNATATTCCATGTGTCGTTCATGACTCCGCTNCGTCGCGGATGTGCTATGATGAAGGGTCTTGCTTTTGTCGGCGAGAAGATCGTGTGCGAGTGTGAGTTCATGGCTCAGATCACTAAGAATAAGTAAGATATTAATTAAAGCATGATTAATAATCTGTCGAGCATACATCCCGGAGCGCGTTTGGCTTCCGGTGTGACAGTGGATCCCTTTGTAACGATCGAGGACAATGTTGAGATCGGAGAGGGCACCCACATTCACAGCAATGCCGTTGTGAAAAGTGGTACCCGCATAGGGCGTAACTGCCAGATCATGTCGGGTGCAGTCGTTGGCGGGATCCCTCAGGACCTGAAATTCAGAGGTGAGGACACTCTTGCAATCGTTGGTGACAACACNGTGATACGCGAGTGTGTTACGATTAACCGCGGTACTGCTGCAAAAGGAAAGACTGTTGTGGGTAGCAACTGCCTTATAATGGCTTACACTCACATCGCNCATGATTGCTTCATAGGTGACAATGTCATTATTGCCAATGCAAGTCAGCTTGCNGGTGAAGTTGTTGTGGATAACTATGCCGTGATAGGCGGTGGTGCTCTGGTGCATCAGTTCACCCATATAGGCAGCCATGTGATGATACAGGGTGGTGCGAAGATCAATAAGGATATTCCTCCTTTTGTCAAGGCAGCCCGTGATCCCATTGCATACACGGGTATAAACTCGATAGGTCTGCGACGTCGTGGTTTCAGTAATGATCAGATACGTGAGATTCAGGAGATTTACCGCTATCTCTACATGTCGCAGCTTAATGTGACGGATGCTATCGAACGTATTGAAGCAGAACTTCCGGCAACCAAAGACCGCGATGAGATCATACTGTTCATAAGAAATTCAAGCCGCGGAATTGTGCGCGGATATGTGTGAGGCTCTAATTAAATACGCTCACACAGAATACAAACAATAACAGAAACGAAAAAGAATACAAAAATATAGTCATGGCACACAAGGCTTTACTGATCATACTTGATGGCTGGGGCATCGGAGACCACAGCAAAGGCGATGTAATTTCGGTTACTCCCACTCCTTATTGGGATCACTTGCTCAACACATATCCTCATTCTCAGCTTCAGGCAAGCGGCGAGAATGTGGGTCTGCCTGACGGTCAGATGGGTAACTCGGAGGTCGGTCACCTTAATATAGGTGCCGGTCGCGTTGTGTATCAGGATCTTGTGAAGATAAACAAGGCAGTGAAGGATGGCTCTATCCTTAACAATCCGGAAATAAAGAGCGCATTCTCTTATGCCCGTGACAATGGCAAGGCAATCCACTTCATGGGACTGACAAGCGACGGTGGCGTACACTCTTCACTTGATCACCTCTTTGCACTCTGTGATATCGCAAAGGAATATGGTCTCGAAAAGGTCTATATCCATTGCTTCATGGATGGACGTGATACGGATCCACGCAGTGGTAAAGGTTTCATCGAGCGTCTGAGCGAGCATTGTGAAAAATCGGCAGGAAAAATCGCTTCGATTATCGGCCGCTACTATGCAATGGACCGTGACAAGCGCTGGGATCGTGTGAAAGTCGCTTATGACCTTCTGGTGAAAGGTGAAGGAAAGCAGGCTGACAACATGGTGGAAGCAATGCAACAGAGCTATGATGAGGATGTAACCGACGAGTTCATCAAGCCTATCAACAATGCTACGATCGACGGAACGATCAAGGATGGTGACGCTGTGATATTCTTCAACTACCGCAACGACCGCGCAAAGGAACTTACTGTGGTGCTTACACAGCATGACATGCCGGAGGAGGGAATGACTACGATTCCTAATCTTCAGTATTACTGCATGACTCCTTATGACGCATCGTTCAAGGGCGTTCACATCATCTTTGACAAGGAGAATGTNACCAATACTCTCGGTGAATACCTGTCGTCGCTTGGAAAGAAGCAGCTCCATATTGCAGAAACAGAGAAGTATGCTCATGTGACTTTCTTCTTCAACGGAGGTCGCGAAGCNCCCTACGAAGGTGAGGACCGCATACTTGTGGCATCNCCGAAGGTNGCAACTTACGACCTCAAGCCTGANATGAGCGCNTACGAGGTGAANGACAAGCTTGTAGAGGCTATCGACAGCGAGAAATATGATTTCATCGTCGTGAANTATGCCAANGGTGACATGGTGGGNCATACANGTGTGTATGAGGCTATCGAGAAGGCTGTNGTNACGATNGACGANTGCACGATGGANACCGTNGAGGCTGCCCGCAAACATGGCTANGAAGTNATNATCATCGCTGACCATGGTAATGCCGACAATGCAGTGAATCCCGACGGCACTCCCAACACAGCTCACTCGCTGAATCCTGTTCCCTGTGTGTATGTGACAGAAAACAAGGATGCAAAAGTGGCAGACGGCCGTCTTGCCGATGTAGCTCCCACAATTCTTAAAATTATGGATCTTCCCCAGCCTAAGGAGATGGACGGGAAGAACCTCATCGGATAAACATAAGACGAAGTGAATGACCGTCGCAGACGTCGCTTATTCTCAACCGCCGGAGCAAAGATAACTTCAACGGTTTCGGTGGCTCTTGTCCTCTTTGTGCTCGGACTACTTGCCGTTGCCGCTCTCGTGACACGGAAAGTAGCCGACACGGTGAGGGAGAGTGTGGGATTTGATATCGTCATGACCGACAGTGCGAGCGCGGCAGACATCGAGGCTCTCAGAAGTGATGTGTCGGGCAAGCCTTTTGCACTAAAAGTCGTAACTCACNGTGCAGAGGAATCGGCTGCACNCTGGCGNGAAGAAACCGGTGAGGATGTGACGGATGTGCTCGGATTGAATCCGTTTTCNGCAGAGCTGGAGGTAAAAGTGCATGCNCAGTGGGCATCGGCCGACAGCCTGAAGAGAATCGTGGCATATTATGAGGGACGAAGTGGTGTGGATGCGGTGAGTGTCCACACCGATATGATCGACGCTGTCAATGCCAACATAATGACAGTGTTTAAAGTCCTNGGTGCGATAGCTATCGCGTTGCTCATCATATCGTTTGTGCTGATAAACAATACAATCAGACTATCGATATACTCACGCCGATTCACAATACACACGATGAAGCTTGTGGGATCAACGGGTGCGTTCATACGCAGACCATTTCTCATCGGTGGAGTATGGCAAGGGCTTGCGGCCGGTATTGTGGCCACTCTGATGCTTTGGGGGCTTATCTCCGGTGCCGTGAGTGTGGAGACACAGCTGGACGGTTATGTGACTACAGTGGAAATTCTGCTTGCGGGTATGGGTATGATTGCAGCTGGTATTCTGATATGCTTGCTTGCTTCAATTATGTCGACAAACCGATATCTGCGTCTCAGCTACGATGAGATGTTCAGGTAAAGAAACGAAGTAATATACAATGGCATCGAAAAAGAATAATAAGGCCACAATGACTAAGGGAGTTAAGGAAAGCCGTGTGGAGATAGAGAAGCCTTCAGAATTCCCTCTGATGAAACTCAATTTCAAGCTGATGGGAATAGCAGCTCTGACGATCATAGTGGGTTTTCTGCTCATGCTTGGCCCCGGTGCAACGGAGGAGGCTTTCAATCCGGATATATTCTCGACCCGCAGAGTAGTAGTGGGCCCAACGATTGCTTTCCTCGGTTTCCTGTTTATGGGATTCGCAATAATCTATCGTCCGAAGGGCGATAAATCACTTTAACGAAAATGGATGCTTTAGACGCATTTATCCTCGGCTTAGTGCAGGGGTTGGCAGAGTATCTTCCCATAAGTTCGAGCGGTCATCTTGAGATTTTCCGTCAGGTGCTCGGTCTTGATCTCAGTGGGGCAGAGTCTTTGCAATTTGATGTCATGCTTCACGTGGCCACGGTGCTCAGCACGATTGTGGTGCTCTGGCATCGTTTTGTGCCATTGTGCCGTGACTTCTTCGGATGGCGCACAAAATCGGAAGGCTTTTCCTACGTATGGAAACTAATTCTATCAGCAGTGCCTGTCGGAATCGTGGGATTGTGCTTCAAAGACTTTATAGAGGGATTCTTCGGTGGTAACTTGAAGATTGTGGGCGTGTGCCTGTGTTTTACGGCTCTTCTGCTTGCATTTGCATATTTCTTCCGTACAAATCCTCTTTTAAAAAGTAAAGGGAAGGCGTATACTCCACGTGACATCACATGGCTTGACGCGTTCATCATAGGGTGCTCGCAAGCTATAGCAGTGCTTCCCGGACTCAGTCGTTCAGGTACAACCATCGCTACCGGCATAATGATCGGCGATAAGCGCGAGCGGGTGGCAGTTTTTTCGTTCTTCATGGTCATTATCCCTATCCTTGGAGAAGCTCTCCTGGATGTGATGAAAATGATGAAGGGTGGAGAGGATGCTGTGACTTCGACAATCGGTGCTGTGCCCATGGCGATAGGTTTTGTGACTTCATTTGTAGTGGGGTGCATGGCCTGTAAGTGGATGATCGATCTTGTGTCGAAGGGTAAACTGGTGTGGTTCGCAGTGTACTGTGTTGCCGTCGGAATACTTTGTATCTGTTTCTGATAGACTTTTACGATGGATTTCCTGACAGGCGAAATACTATACATAGACAAGCCGCTGAAATGGACTTCGTTTGATGCGGTGAAGCGTCTGCGGGGGATGCTCCTGCGTCGCTACAAGGTAAAGAAGTTCAAGGTGGGGCATGCCGGAACTCTTGATCCTCTTGCGACAGGTGTAATGATAATATGCACCGGTCGCGCAACGAAACGGATCGAGGAACTTCAGGCAGGTGTGAAGGAGTACGTGGCTGAAATCGCTCTTGGTGCCACAACACCTTCTTACGACCTTGAAACAGAAATCGATGCCACATATCCGACCGAACACATCACCCGTGAACTTGTGGAAGAAACACTGAAGAAGTTTACGGGTCGGATCGAGCAGGTACCTCCTGCTTTCTCGGCATGTAAGGTGGACGGTCACCGAGCCTACAAAGCGGCACGACGTGGCGAGGCAGTGGAACTCAAGCCTAAGGTGCTTGTGATCGATGAGATCGAACTTCTGTCGTACAGCCAGACATCGATAACGATAAGGGTGGTGTGCAGTAAAGGGACGTATATACGCGCACTTGCCCGAGACATAGGGGAGAGTCTGGGATCGGGCGGTCACCTGACAGCATTGCGCAGAACCCGAGTGGGGAAGGTGGACGTGAAGGATTGCCTGAGTGTGGAGGAAGCATACAAGCTCATAGAGGAGACTCCAATCGAGTATCCCTCAGAAGAACACGCTCAGCCTTTAAGTTAAGAGACATACAGCAAGAAATCAACATACAGAAAGAAGTAGCAATAATGAAACTTTCGCAATTCAACTATAATCTTCCTGCCGAACTTATTGCGGATCATCCTACGTTTCATCGTGATGAGTGCCGCCTGATGGTGCTCAACCGCAAGACCGGTGAGATCACGCATAAGATCTTCAAGGAGATCCTGGAGTATTTTGAAGAGGGTGACGTGATGGTGTTCAATGACACCCGTGTATTCCCTGCAAAGCTCTACGGCAACAAGGAGAAGACGGGAGCACAGATAGAAGTGCATCTGCTGCGGGAACTCAATGCTGAAAATAAGTTCTGGGATGTGCTCGTAGAGCCTGCCAGAAAAATACGTATCGGCAACAAGCTCTATTTCGGTGATGATGATATGCTTGTGGCTGAAGTTATTGACAACACCACATCGAGAGGACGCACACTGCGTTTCCTGTATGACGGACCGCACGAGGAGTTCAAGAAGGCTCTATTCAGTCTCGGAAAGACTCTGTTGCCTCCTTACTTCACCCGCGAGTCGGAGGANTGTGACGCGGATGACTACCAGACAGTGTTCGCACGCTATGAGGGAGCCGTCGTAGCACCTTCGGCCGGANTGCATTTCAGCCGTGAACTGATGAAACACATGGAGATCAAAGGTGTTGAGCGTGGTTTCATCACTCTTCACAGTGGTTTAGGTGCATATCGCGACATTGATGTGGAGGATCTGACCAAACACCGCATGGACTCGGAAGAGGTCGAAGTGGGACCGCGACTTGTGGAGATGGTGAACAAGGCCAAGGACGAAGGGCGTCAGGTGTGCGCTGTGGGCTCGTCGGTTCTCCGTGGAATCTCGGATGCGGTGAGCATGGATGGTCATCTGAAATCGATTTCGGGCTGGACGAATAAGTTTATCTTCCCGCCGTATGACTTCACAGTTACTACTTCATTTGTGACAAATTTCCATCTTCCTTACTCAACGATGCTCATGCTCACGGCTGCTTTCGGTGGCTACAATAACGTGATGCACGCATACGATGTGGCAGTGCAGGAGGGTTACCGATTTGGCGCATACGGTGATGCGATGCTGATAATCTAAGCATAGTTACACGATTTACTTAAAATAGATCTCTATGAACAGCAGTGCCGATCAAAAGAGCGGGCAGGAGCAGGTGCGGAAGGTCACGGTGGCTCTGCATACAAGGGAGCATGCCGAGCGTCTGTGCCGTCTGCTAGAACATGAAGGTGTCGTGACGGAACTTGTTGCCGCACGTCTCGGGCAAAAGCTGACGGAACATCCGATCGAGGTGCGCATCAAAGAGGATGACATACCTGCGGCATTGCGTATTATAGAGAATATCGAGATATTTCCGCTGTATGCCGAGAATCAAAATTCCGGCACACAAGCAGCTCATGATAACAACGGTACGGTGGGTGAGCGTAGCAGCGGGAATGTGGTGAAACGTATAGGACTCAGACGCAAGGTTGTGATAAACCGCATACCAACCGGTAAAACAATCCTTGTGCCTGTGGACTTCTCGGATTATTCTTTCACGGCGACACGTCTTGCATTTGAGATGGCATCGGCTCACGACGCGCAGATTGTGCTTCTCTATGCTTACGTTACTCCATCGCGTGCCGACAGTCTGTCAATTTCTCCAGACTCCGGTTTGCCTGATATCAGCGACGAGGAGGCGGTGATGGAACTCGGACGTCTTGCTAATAAGCGGATGGATGAGTTTGCCGAGCGTGTGAAGGAGTACATAAAGACGGGTGTAATTCCGGCGGTTAAATTTGTGACAGAGGTGTTTGACGGGCTTGCCGAAGAGGTCATACTCGAGTATGCGCGGAGTACATCGCCCATGATGATTGTAATGGGGACGCGTGGTGCCGGCAAAAAGGAGTCGGAGATGGTGGGAAGTGTCACTGCCGAGGTTCTTGACTCGTGCCGGTCGGTGGCTTTCACTGTTCCTGAGACTATGCGGCTGCCTATCCCGATGGACGGGATGCGTCAGGTAACTTTCTTCGCCAATCTTGACCATGATGATTTTTCGGTGCTCGAGAAGGTGTATGAACTGTTCCCTTTATCACCATTTGCTATAAACCTGGTCTATGCCGGCCGGAAGCGTGTCAGAAACTCCGTGGAGTGGAATGAACAGCAGATGGAAATGCTACTCGATTACTGTAAGATCCATTATCCCGGGTATCAGTTTGAACTGACGAGGGTGGGTGGAATAAGTGATATCGAGGATTTCGAGAAGCTACAGCAGGAGCGTCCTGCGGAAATGATAATAATTCCNAACAAACGCAAGAATGCTCTTGCGCGATTGTTTAATCCAAGTATTGCACACAGATTGCTGTTTCATTGCGATATACCAATGCTTGTAGTTCCGGTTTAATCAGTAAAACAAATAATGATTACGCTCACGATACTGGATTACCTGAATGCATCGGCTGCATTTCAGTTTTTCTGTGACCATGCCTCATACTGGTTTGTGTTTCTCTTTATGGTTATAGAGAGCTCGTTTATNCCTTTTCCGAGTGAGGTTGTGGTTCCACCTGCCGCTTACCTGGCTGTGAGCCGTGGNGACATGAATGTGTTTGTNGTGGTGCTGTGCGCTACAGCAGGTGCTATGGTCGGTGCTTTCATAAATTATCTGCTTGCATTGTGGATAGGACGTCCGATAGTGTATCAGTTTGCCAACAGCCGGATGGGACGTGCATGCCTGATCACTCCGGAAAAAGTGGATAAAGCTGAGGCCTATTTTGACAAGCATGGTGCGGTCTCGACATTTGTGGGAAGACTTATCCCGGCTATCAGGCAATTGATATCAATCCCTGCCGGCCTGTCGCGTATGAACGTATGGTCATTTCTTATTTTCACNGCACTCGGTGCCATGGTNTGGAATGTTGTGCTGGCTTTGCTCGGCTACTGGCTTGCAAAGACGGTTCCGTATGATGACCTTTTCATGGCCGTGGAGAAGTATAACGGCTATCTGACTATTGCCGGTGTCGTGCTGGCAGTGGCATGTGCGGGATATATAGCTCTACACGCTTTCAAACCATCAAAATCAAAGTAATATGCTCGTTTCTCCTTCGATACTTTCGGCAGATTTCGCTAATCTCGGCCGTGACATAGAGATGCTGAACCGTTCGGAAGCGTCAATGATTCACGTGGATGTGATGGACGGTGTGTTTGTACCGAACATATCAATAGGCTTTCCTGTGATAGAGGCCGTGGCGAAGATTGCGCGTAAGCCTCTTGATGTGCATCTAATGATTGTGGAGCCGCAAAAGTATGTGGGTCAGGTGCGTGACGCCGGTGCAGAATGGATGAATGTGCATCTGGAAGTGAGCCCGCATCTTGACCGTACGGTTCAGGCAATCAAACAGGCCGGAATGAAGGCCGCAGTGACACTTAACCCGGCTACACCGGTCGCGTTGCTCAAGGATATTGTCGCAGAACTTGACATGGTACTTCTCATGTCGGTGAATCCGGGTTTCGGAGGTCAGAAGTTCATAGGCAACGTACTTAACAAGATAAGGGAACTCAAGTCTCTCATAACAGAAACGGGTTCACATGCTCTGATTGAAGTCGATGGCGGAATCAATGCCACAACGGCCGTTCAGGTAGCAGAGGCAGGATGTGATGTAGCGGTTGCCGGAAGCTACGTTTTCGGTAGCCCGGATCCAGAGGCGACTATCGCGAGTCTTGCGGCCATTTAACACATCTCTTTTTGGGATCGGAATATAAATTTGCATAGAATAACCCCGAATCATTAACAATACAACGACGTGAAAAAGATCTTTCTGATAATCATGGTCAGCCTTGTCGCAATTCTTGCCAAGGCTCAGATGCTTGATCCGATACATTGGAGCGCCAATGTGGAAATGACATCGGAGAAGAGCGGAGTGATAACACTTGACGCCCAAATCGACGAGGGGTGGCATCTCTATGGACTTACTCTGCCAGAAGGTGGCCCCAATGCTACGACAATATCTTTTGCTTTGCCGACAGGTGTGATTCTTGACGGTGAGGTAAGCGCGTCGGATAAGCCTATAGAGAAGCTTGACGAAATATTCCAGATGCCGCTGTCGTGGTGGGCTTCGGATGTGACATTCACACAGAAATTCAATGTTGCCGACGGAACGGAGCTTCCACTTGCCATAGAGGTCAGTGTGGGCTTTCAGGGTTGTAATGACCAGACATGTGTAGCTCCCAAGACAGAGACTTTTGATCTAACAATTGGTGCCGGTGCTTCAAATGCAGCAGATAACATCACGCCGCTTCCTGCCGGACAGACAGAAAAGGCGGCTGCGGACGAGGTGTCGGGGACGGTACTCGGCAAATGGTGGAAACCAGTTGTGTTTGCCAATGCCGGTGAAGAGGCTCAACTGAGCAACACGAGCTGGGGTTCGATATTCCTGTGGGGATTTCTTGGTGGTCTGCTCGCATTGCTTACTCCCTGCGTGTGGCCTATGATTCCTATGACGGTAAGTTTCTTCCTGAAAAAAACGTCGTCGCGCAGTAAGGCTATCAGGGATGCTGTGACCTACGGAGTGAGTATCGTAGTGATTTATCTTGTGCTCGGACTTGCTATCACTCTCATATTCGGAGCAAGCAAACTGAATGATCTGGCAACAAATGCGATATTCAATTTGCTTTTCTTCCTGTTGCTTCTTGTGTTCGCAATTTCATTTTTCGGTGCGTTCAATATCACGCTTCCGTCGAGCTGGAGCAATAGTGTCGACAGCAAAGCGGAGAAAACATCGGGTCTGCTGAGCATCTTCTTCATGGCCTTCACTCTCGCGCTTGTGTCGTTCAGCTGCACCGGCCCTATTATCGGAACGCTTCTTGTGGAAGCTGCTTCGATGGGCGATATCACCGGCCCGGCTATAGGAATGGGTGCTTTTGCGCTTGCCCTGGCTCTACCTTTCACGCTTTTCGCTATATTCCCATCGTGGCTCAAGGAGATGCCACGCTCGGGCGGCTGGCTCAACTCGGTAAAGGTTGTTTTAGGTTTCCTGGAACTTGCATTGTCGCTTAAGTTTCTGTCGGTGGCTGATCTTGCCTATGGGTGGGGAATACTTGACAGAGAAGTATTCCTGTCGCTGTGGATTGTAATGTTTGCGATGCTCGGCATGTATCTGCTCGGTAAGCTCAATTTCGCTCATGACACTCCGACCGAACATGTGTCGATCGTCCGGTTCTTCCTGTCGATGGTATCGCTGAGCTTTGCGGTGTATCTTGTACCGGGTCTGTGGGGCGCACCGCTNAAAAGCGTGAGTGCTTTTGTTCCNCCGCTCTATACTCAGGACTTCAATCTTTATGCCGGAGGCCAGTTTGAGGAGTTTGATGACTATGATGCCGGAATGGCATACGCGGAGGCAAATCACCGTCCTGTTTTGATTGACTTCTCAGGTTATGGCTGTGTAAACTGCCGCAAGATGGAGGGTGCCGTGTTTGATACTGAGGAGGTTGAAGGAATCATCAAAGAGAACTTCGTTCTTATCAAGCTGATGGTTGACGACAAGACTAAGCTTGACCAGCCAATAGTGGTGACAGAGAATGGCAAGAAGGTCAAGCTGAAAACAGTGGGTGACAAATGGAGCTACCTGCAGCGCATGAAGTTTATGGCTAACAGCCANCCTTACTATGTGATGCTTGACAACGAGGGCAATCCGCTCGATGGACCAACATACTATGACGAGAACGTCGCGAAGTTTGTGTATTGGCTCGAAAAGGGAATAGAGACGTATAAGGGACGGCAATGAGTCACGCGCGTTGCGCGCTCAGGCAGNANNATGTGGAGTAGCCGCGCCNNTANNGGCGCGGTTACTATAGAANNCGCNTGNTTTGCNNGCTNAGGACGCACGGGNCGTGCGTCCTCTATGGTGGGGAGCCGACGTCTTCGACGCCGATTAACAACAGCTCCAGCTACCCCACACCATCGCCTTCGGCTCGATGTGGGGCTTGGAGCTAATAGCCGTCTTCGACGGCGGAGGGAGGANGCACGAGCCGTGCGNCCCTACTCTCGATGAAGGATTCCTAACACTGAGTGATAATGGGCGTGCTTTCGCGCGCCCCTACTATAGAGGGAGGATGTACGGGCGGTGCGTCCTTACATTATGAAGTAAAAAAAGGAGAAGTTATGAGTGAATTTAAACCGCGCCATAGCCGCGCCGAAAAGATAGAGGCTCTCGGTAGAGTGATAGATGTGCTTGACCGACTGAGAGTGGAATGCCCGTGGGATGCAAAACAGACTAATGAGAGTCTGCGACCGAATACGATTGAGGAGACCTACGAGCTCAGTGATGCTCTGATGCGTGAGGATAACGCTGACATACGCAAGGAGCTGGGTGATGTGCTTCTGCATATACTTTT
This sequence comes from Bacteroidales bacterium, assembly GCA_014800445.1. GTDB lineage: Bacteria > Bacteroidota > Bacteroidia > Bacteroidales > Muribaculaceae > JAFLTL01. Next base: position 20,121 of record JAAVGC010000004.1, read on the forward strand.
TTACTCAAGAATAGGTGAGGAGAAAGGGGCGTTTGACATTGTGGATGTAGCGGATTCGCTCAATACTAAACTGATATACAGGCATCCGCATGTGTTCGGAGAGGTTAAGGTGGACGGTACAGATGACGTGCTGAAAAACTGGGAAGAACTGAAACTAAAGGAAAAAGGGGGAAATAAGACTGTGCTGTCGGGGGTTCCTGCGGCTTTACCGTCACTAATAAAGGCAGAACGTATTCAGGAAAAGGCTGCCAATGTGGGGTTTGATTGGGAAGAACCGAGCCAGGTGTGGGAGAAAGTAAAGGAGGAAATCTCGGAGTTTGAAACTGAGGTTGCAAAAGGTGACCGCGAGAAAATGGAAAGTGAAATGGGCGATGTGTTTTTCGCACTTGTGAATGCCGCGCGACTTTATCACATCAACGCCGATACTGCACTTGAAAGAACTAATAAGAAGTTTATCTCGCGCTTCGGTTATCTTGAACAGCGCGCGAAAGAATTGGGAAAGCCCCTTCGGGATATGACTCTGGGAGAAATGGATGCAATATGGAATGAGGCAAAACAAAAGGAGTGCTGAAGTGGTTATAATAATGTAGCAAGGCTACTTTTTGAATCATTTAAGCTATATACTAACATGAAAACTCCAAAGTTTATCCTTGCAGCTGTGGCTGCACTCTCATTTTTAGGTGTCAACGCCCAAATGCCAATAGGTGTGACCACTGCCAAGAAGAACCCGATCCACGCTACAGTGGACAAGATCAATAACAGTAACCGTGACGGTGTAACACGAATAAGTTTCACTCTGATCGGTAATCCTCATACCTCGTCGCGTGTGGACAGCTGCACATTGATAGTTAATGGTCAGGCCTATGGATCGGTTGATATTGACGGAGTTGATTTCAAACGTTATTTCCAGTGGGAAGATGACGGTCAGATACCTATCGAGGTGGATTTCCCGCGTCAGACAGAGTTTACGCCAGAGGATAAGGTTGTGTTTCACACAGTGAGCGGCGATTACTCCACCAGGTTGGGGGATAAGGCTCCGAAGAAGTAGGTGGGAGGATCCGGAGGGCGCGAAGGAGGACTCAGAGCTCTCAGATAACTCGGATGAGGAGGACGCACGAGCGGTGCGTTCCTACTTTGTTGTTGTGCCCGTTTCACGGGCTAAGATGGAAAAGGTAAAAATATTTAGATAGTGAGGGTTTGCATCACAGAGAAACCAAGTGTTGCCCGCGATATAGCGTCGATATTGGGTGCTGACGTCAGGCGAGAAGGCTTTTTTGAAGGTAATGGTTTTGCAGTAACATGGACTTACGGTCATCTCTGTTGCCTCAAGGAGCCTGCTGACTACAGTGAGGCATGGAAACGGTGGAGTCTCGGCGCTTTGCCGATGATACCACCGCGCTTCGGCATAAAGCTGATTGATGATAAGGGTATCGAAAGACAGTTTAAAGTGATAGAAACTCTTGTCGGGCAGGCAGAAGAAGTGATAAACTGTGGTGATGCCGGACAGGAGGGTGAACTGATCCAGCGATGGGTGATGCAAAAAGCGGGTGTTAAATGCCCGGTAATGCGATTGTGGATATCGTCGCTAACGGATGCTTCGATACGCGAGGGGTTCAAGAATCTTGCGCCGGCTTCAAAGTATGATAATCTATATTATGCCGGGTTATCGCGTGCGATAGGTGACTGGCTGTTAGGTATGAACGCTACACGACTCTATTCACTGAAATATAGCGGACCTGGTAAGGTGCTTTCGGTGGGGCGTGTGCAAACTCCGTCTCTCGCTCTGATAGTGAAGCGGCAGGAGGAGATGGATCACTTCAAACCGGAGGATTTCTGGGAATTAAAGACTGTGTACCGCGATGTGGTGTTTAACGCTACTTCGGGTCGTTTCATGGATATAGCTAAAGCTCAACAAGCAGTTGAGGAAGCTGTCAAGCATGAGTTTACGGTTGACAAGGTTGAGGAGAAAAAAGGAAAAGAGTTTCCGCCTAAACTGTTTGACCTGACGACACTCCAGGTAGAGTGCAACAAACGGTTCGGCTGGACGGCTGATGAAACACTCAAACTCATACAATCGCTNTATGAAAAGAAACTGACAACTTATCCGCGTGTAGACACTACCTACCTGTCATCGGATATCTATCCTAANATCCCTGATACTCTGCGCCGAATGACTCCCTANGCCAGTCTGACCGCTCNGGTACTTGCAAAGAATATTGCAAAGACAAAGAGGATATTTGATGATGCCAAGGTTACGGATCACCATGCCATAATACCTACGGGAGAGTCTCCGTCGATATTGTCGGATACTCGTGANCGTCANCTGTATCATTTTATAGCTCTGCGATTTATCGCTGCATTCTGGCCGGAATGTACATTCATGACAACAACAGTGAACGGTCATGCCGGTGAGCAGGGCTTTAAGGTTCAGGGAAAGGTGATCGTGNCTCCGGGCTGGCGTACGGTGCTTGATAACAAGAATAATGCCGACGGCCAGCAGGATGACAAGGGGAGTGATGATAAGATACTCCCACCGTTCACTGCCGGTGAAAGCGGGCCGCATGATCCGTCGCTCCAAAAGAAGACTACCCAGCCTCCCAAGCCTTACAATGAGGGTACGCTGCTACGAGCTATGGAAACGGCCGGGCGCACCGTNGATGATGAGGAGCTCCGCGAGGCAATGAAGGACAATGGAATCGGACGCCCATCGACTCGTGCAGCAATCATAGAGACTCTTTTCAAACGGGGATTCCTGAGACGCGAAAGAAAAAACATCATACCGACTCAAGCAGGGGTGGAACTGATAGCAACTATCGGGCAAGAGCTGCTGAAGAGTGCCAAGCTTACCGGAATATGGGAGAACAAACTGCGCCGGATAGAGCGTGGTGATTTCAAGGCTGGAGAGTTTCTTGAGGAGCTGAAGGCNCAGGTACATGAAATAGTGAAGGACGTGCTGAACGATTCGACGCAGCGACGTATTGAGGTTGTCCAGGGTGAGGAGACTGCGAAAACCGAGGAAAAAGAGAAAGCACCTAAGAAGAGAAAAAAGAAAGCGGAGAAAGAATGATTTTGCAGTGGGTTGCAGTGGCCGTGATNGCAATTGTGGCGACGGTGCTTGTTTTCGGGCGCAGGCGCAGAAGTGGTGGATGCTGCGGGTGCGCTCTGGCGGATGAATGCGGACNNAAGACGCAGACGGAGGAGACGGCATGGATGCAGNAAATGACAGGTGCTGTGTGCTTTGCACNCTTATAATCCGGAGGACGCACGGACCGTGCGTCCCTACTTTNTGTGAAAGATTGCATTTTTTAACCTCTTAATGAGGCGNGTTTAAGTATTGGANGGTGATATTTTTNGTTTATCTTTGCATAATGTAGCGGACGGATAGGCTGTTGCGCTGCAAAATATAAAAAAGATAATTCAGAAATTTATACAACAGGGATATGGCACAGGATGATGTGTTCAAGAAAATAGTCTCGCACGCCAAAGAGTATGGCTTTGTGTTTCCGTCGAGTGAAATATATGACGGTNTGTCAGCAGTTTATGATTACGGACAGAACGGAGTTGAGCTTAAGAACAACATCAAGCGTTACTGGTGGGAGTCAATGACTCTTCTTCATGAGAATATCGTGGGNATCGACTCAGCTATCTTCATGCACCCGACAATCTGGAAGGCTTCGGGGCACGTTGATGCTTTCAATGATCCTCTGATCGACAACCGNGATTCNAAGAAGCGCTATCGCGCCGATGTGCTTATCGAGGATGCTATCGCCAAAATCGACGAGAAGATCGANAAGGAGGTTGCCAAAGCGCGCAAGCGTTTCGGCGAATCGTTTGACGAGGCTCTCTACCGTCAGACTAATCCCCGTGTGGCTGATAATGTGGCAAAGCGTGAGGCTCTGCATCAGCGTTTCTCGGATGCAATGAATGCCAATGATCTTGACGAACTTCGCCAGATCATCATTGATCAGGAGATCGTCTGCCCGATATCAGGAACAAAGAACTGGACNGAAGTGCGCCAGTTCAACCTGATGTTCAAGACGGAAATGGGCTCGACTGCNGACGGTGCCATGACGGTGTATCTGCGTCCGGAGACGGCTCAGGGTATTTTTGTGAATTATCTTAATGTGCAGAAAACGGGGCGTATGCGCATCCCGTTCGGCATAGCCCAGATAGGTAAGGCGTTCAGAAATGAAATNGTTGCCCGTCAGTTCATATTCCGTATGCGNGAGTTCGAGCAGATGGAGATGCAATTCTTCGTNCGTCCCGGCTCAGAGATGGAGTGGTTCCAACACTGGAAGGAGTGGCGTCTGCGCTGGCACAAGGCTCTCGGNCTCGGTGACAGCAAATACCGNTACCATGACCATGAGAAGCTTGCNCATTATGCAAATGCCGCAACGGATATCGAATTTGAGATGCCTTTCGGTTTCAAGGAGGTAGAGGGCATACACTCGCGCACGAATTTTGACCTGTCGCAGCATGAGAAGTTCTCGGGTAAGAAGATTCAGTATTTTGATCCGGAACTGAACGAGAGTTATACACCGTATGTGATCGAGACTTCGATCGGTGTTGACCGTATGTTCCTTTCGGTGCTCTGCTCGTCGTATGAGGAGCAGGAACTGGAGGGTGGCGACAAGCGCGTGGTGCTCCACCTGCCGCCGGCTCTGGCTCCGGTGAAGTGCGCCGTGCTTCCGCTCGTGAAGAAGGACGGTCTGCCTGAGAAGGCTCGCGAGATTGTGAATGATCTGAAGTTTGACTTCACGACGCACTATGAGGAGAAGGATGCTATCGGTCGTCGCTACCGCCGTCAGGATGCAATAGGAACTCCGTTCTGCATCACGGTGGATCATCAGACGCTCGAGGACAATACCGTGACTCTGCGTGAGCGTGACTCAATGAAGCAGACTCGTGTTGCAATCGCAGATCTGCACAAGCTGATACACGATCAGGTGAGCCTCAACTCGCTGCTCCGCCGTATTTGATAACAGGACGCACCATGGTGCGTCCCTACAAAAAGTGAATTATGGGATTTAATAACTATAATGGAAACGCCGGCCAGCAGGGACAGGCTCCCCGTCGCGGCGGGATGACTAAGTGGGTAGTGATAGGTGCTCTTGTCGTGCTCGCAGTGTGGGGCTTCTCGTCGTACAACTCTATGGTTAGCCAGGAGGAGAATGTGGATAAGGCGTGGGCGAATGTGCAGAATCAGTATCAGCGCCGATCGGATCTTATTCCAAATCTCGTGGCTACCGTGAAGGGGTACAGCGAGCATGAAAGCTCAACTCTTGAGAATGTGACCGCTGCACGTGCCGGTCTGCTTCAAGCTAAAGAGGAGGCTGACGGAGTGGATGACCCTCAGGAAAATATCGCGGCTTTCCAGAAGGCTCAGAGCAAGCTTCAGAGTGCAATGGGTATTTACATCAATGCTGTGCATGAAGCTTATCCCGACCTTAAGGCCAACGAGAATTTCATGAATCTCCAGACTCAGCTCGAGGGTACGGAAAACCGCATCGCCACGGAGCGCACACGATACAATGACGCTGTGCAAAGCTATAATGTGAGCATCCGCCGATTCCCGGCAACTATCGTTGCTTCAATATCGGGCTTTGAGAAGAAGGATCCGTTTGCTGCTGACGAAGCTGCCCAGAGCGCACCCAAGGTGCAGTTCTAATACCATTTGTCGGGTTAAGACAATTCAATAATTATCACAGCAAGATGAAAAAACTTTTACTGATATTTCCACTCATCGCTGCATTCCTCTCGGGCTGCAGCGATGATGACTTAGATCTTAGCAGCTATACGGAGTGGATGGAAACCAATACAAGCTGGCTCGAGGCACAGTCGAACAAGCTTGATACAGATGGAACTCCATACTATAAGAAAGTGGTTCCGGAATGGAACAGCAACGCCTACGTGCTGATCCACTATTTTAATGACCGGAGCAAGACAGAGGGTAATCTCTCACCGCTCTACAACTCGACGGTGGCAGTGAAATACTGCGGACGCCTGTATGATGACACTCCGTTTGACTCTTCATACAAGATGACTGATAGCTTGTATGTGGCTCAACTCAACCTCAATATCGTGGGGTGGTGGATAGGCGTCGGGGATATGCGTGTGGGTGATTCAGCACGCGTGGTTATTCCAGCGGCTCAGGGTTACGGCTCACAGTCGAGCGGTATTATCCCGCCATTCAGTGCTTTACAGTTTGATATCAAACTGGTGGATATACCTTACTATCAGGAGAAGCCTTGAACCGAATAGTCTGTGCCATACTTCTTGTGATGTGTGCTTTCGTGAAGACGGAGGCACAGATTAATACTGACCAAGTGCTCAGGGTTGGACAAAATGCCCTTTATTTCGAGGATTATATGCTGTCGATCCAGTATTTCAATCAGGTGATCGCAGCCAAGCCCTATCTGGCACAGCCTTACTTTTTCAGATCGATAGCGAAACTGAATCTCGAGGATTATCAGGGCGCGGAAGCGGATGCAACTCTCGCCATTGAACGCAACCCTTACATAACAGATGCTTGGGAGGTGAGGGGGGTCGCCCGTCAGAATCAGGGCAAGAGCAAAGATGCAATCGAGGATTACAATCATGCCTTATCACAGTTGCCCGATAACCGCGGCATACTTTTTAACAAGGCACTTGCNCAGGAAGATGCTGCGGACTATGATGGNGCTCGTGAGAGTTTTGACCGACTGATGAAGGTGTATCCCGGATTTGACGGCGCCTATATGGGACGTGCGCGACTGAACATGATAACGGGTGACACTGTAGCTGCGAAGAGCGATCTTGACAAGGCACTTGAACTTAACCGCAATGCNGTGAACGCGTATGTGATGCGCGCTGATATAGCTATCAACAGCAATGAGGATTTCGCCTCNGCTCTCGCTGACATGAATGAGGCTATAAAGCTTCAGCCNCATTATGCGGGATATTTCATCAACAGAGCTTTTCTTCGCTACAAGCTTGATGACTATTTCGGTGCCATGGCTGACTATGATTACGCTGTGAATCTTGANCCGCTTAATCCGGTGGGATGGTTCAACCGCGGACTCTTGCGTGCGGAGGTATCGGATAATGACCGTGCTATTCAGGATTTCAGTGAAGTGCTAAAGCTTGATCGTGACGATGCGCGCGCACTATATAACCGCGCAATGNTGTATCGCGAGACACATCAGTGGGATAAGGCNATAGCGGATATCGACAGGGTNATAGAACANTACCCTGATTTTGCAGGAGCATATTTTGCGCGTTTTCAGGTGAACAGCGAGCGGGGCGGGCATATGCGCGATGCTGAGCGCGATTACAANAAAGCTACCGAACTGACCAAGATNGCACAGGCGGAAGCAAAGAANGCTAAGGAAGCAGGGGGAGACATGGCNGCAGTGGCAAGCGGAGCATCGACGCATGAAGGTGATGAGCAGGATGCATCGGTTGAGGAATATTCATCGCAGATGGTTGCCGACAGNTTTATGTCGCTGCTTACTGTTGAAAATAATACCGAACTTGAAGGGGAGTATAACAATAAGAGTATACGCGGTAAGGTACAAGACCGAAATATAGCTATCGAGATGGANCCGATGGTGGTATTGTCGTACTACGGATCACCGACGGAACTCCAGGAAACGGGATTCTACATAAAGGAGGTAGATGATATCAACTCGTCGCGCATCCTGAGATTTGCGCTTATAGTGACTGACCGAGTGCCTACGATAGAAGATGAAGCGCTGATGCAAAGGCATTTCCAGTCGATAGAGTATTATAACTCGTATCTTGCCACACACCAGCCACGTGCGGTGGAGTATTTCGGACGTGGCATGGACTTCATGACTCTGCGTGACTATGAACCTGCAATTGCAGATTTCGGCCGTGCGATCGAGCTTACTCCCGACTGGTCACTTGCTTACCTGATGCGGGCTATTGCAAACTATCAGATGCTGAAGGCTGAATCTGGAAATACGGGGCATGTTGCCGATTTGAACAAGAAGGGGAATACCGGTAATGAAATGACTCCCGAAATGCGCAGGGCAAAATTACGTAGCATCATTGCAGATTTCGACAAAACTACGGAATTATCGCCCAATATGGCATTCGCATATTATGATAAAGGCAATGTGCTGCTTGAGGAAGAGGATCTGACTTCGGCTGTGAGCGCATACTCAAAGGCAATAGAACTTAAACCTGACTTCGGTGAGGCTTACTATAATCGTGGATACGCTTACATGAAACTCGGTAACCGAGAGGCCGGCACGGCTGATTTGTCGAAAGCGGGTGAGCTGGGCATACTACCGTCGTATAATCTTCTAAAACGCATGAACCGATGACACCGGAGGAGAAAAAGGCTGTGCGCGAGGATGTGGAGCGTGCCTACAGGGTGATGCAGAATGGTGGAATAGTGGTGTATCCTACCGATACGATCTGGGGTATAGGATGTGATGCCACTAATGCCGAAGCAGTAGCGCGTGTTTATGAAATCAAACGTCGTGCCGACAATAAGGCTCTTATAACGCTTGTGCCATACGCCGGATGGCTGGAAAATTATGTGGAGGAGGTGCCTGAAGTTGCATGGGAGCTTATAGATGTTGCCACATCTCCGATGACAATTGTATATGACAAGGGAAAAAATCTGGCTCCTAACTTAATGGGAGAGGATGGAAGTGTGGGGATAAGAGTAACGTCGGAGTATTATTCTCAACAACTTGCATTGCGTCTGCGCCGCCCCATAGTGTCGACATCGGCAAATGTGAGTGGAGATATAGCNCCNAAAATCTTCAAAGAAATAAACAAGGAAATANTGGATGCTGCCGATTATGTGGCAGAATACAGGCGTGACGAAACCGATACCGCAAAGGCTTCGACTGTGATAAAACTCGGCAGTGGCGGACTTATAAAGATTTTAAGGTCGTAACGATCAGTTTTACCTACATAAAAGATTTATGATGGATAAAGCGCAGACCAATAGTGCAGAAACGGATCGAGGTCGTGGATTTCATGACTTCATGCTGTCGGTGCTGATATGGCGAGAGAANCACATATCGGAACGCTCGTTTGTGATTGTNCTTGCACTGGTGGTNGGTATTGCGTGCGGGTTTGCNGCTCTGATACTCAAATGGCTTATTCACACTATTTCATCAATGCTCAGCAGCCACATCGCCATAACCAGCGGAAACTATCTTTATCTGCTCTTTCCGGCTGTGGGNATCCTGCTGACGATGCTCTATGTGAGGTATGTGGTGAAACACAATATATCGCATGGTGTGACTCGGGTGCTTTACTCGATCTCACAAAATAAGAGCCGACTGAAGCCTTACAACATGTATACATCGCTGCTTGCGAGTTCGGTTACAATAGGATTCGGTGGTTCGGTGGGTGCAGAGGGCCCCATCGTGTATACCGGGGCTGCGATAGGATCAAATTTAGGACAGCTTTTCAGGCTCTCGCCGCGCATCCTGATGATACTTGTGGGATGTGGAGCTGCTGCCGGTATCGCCGGTATATTCAAGGCTCCTATAGCGGGAATGCTTTTCACGCTTGAGGTGCTGATGATAGATCTGACCACAGTGTCGGTTATGCCGTTGCTTATGGCTTCGATCTCAGCGGCTACGGTAGCATACGTGTTTACAGGTTTCGATGTGGAATTTCTGTTTGTGCAGAGCGAACCTTTCAGAACGGGGCGTATTCCATACGTGATCGTGCTCGGTATATTCTGTGGCCTTGTGTCGCTTTATTTCACACGTGTGATGAACATGATGGAGAATTTCTTTAAGCACAAGCTTATTCTCCAATGGAAAAAAACACTTTTCGGCGGTGTGCTTCTTGCAGGACTCGTCTTTCTTATTCCGCCTCTCTATGGTGAAGGTTATACAGCGATCAATCATCTGCTTGGTGGTGATCCAGGATCTATTTTCGACGGTAGTATTTTCTACAATGACAGGGAATCGCCTTGGATGATACTCGGGTTTATCGGTATGATAATCCTAACCAAGGCATTCGCGACATCGTCGACCACGGGTGCAGGAGGCGTTGGCGGTACATTCGCACCATCACTGTATCTCGGTTGTATGGCTGGCTTCTTTTATGCTTATCTGTGCAATCATCTTGGTTTCGAGCTGGATCTTTCAATAAAGAACTTCGCTTTGATGGGTATGGCCGGAGTCATGTCGGCGGTTATGCATGCACCGTTGATGGCTATCTTCCTTACGGCTGAAATGACGGGTGGATATGAGCTTTTTCTGCCGNTGCTTATTGTGTCGACGATCGCTTATGGAACAATAAAGCTTTTTGAGCCTTACAGTATCTACACGATGCGTCTGGCGCAAAGAGGTGAACTGCTGACTCATCATAAGGATAAGGCGGTGCTGACTCTGCTGAAGATGGATAGCGTGATAGAAACCGATTTTCAGTCGGTGACACCGGAAATGAATCTCGGNGAGATGGTGCAGGCNATATCNCACAGTTCGCGAAACCTGTTCCCGGTTGTGGGTGAGGATCAGAAACTCGTGGGNGTGGTTCTGCTNGATGATATACGTAATATAATGTTCCGCCCGCATCTCTATAAGAAAATGTATGTGAGGCGNTNTATGGCNANTCCNNCTGCAAAAATCGTGATAGGNATGACGATGGAAAAGGTNATGAAGACGTTTGATGACACNGGNGCNTGGAATCTGCCTGTCGTTAATGAGGANGGGCATTATGTGGGATTTGTNTCGAANTCAAAGATTTTCAATTCCTACCGNCGNGTNCTCAGGCATTANAGCGAGGATTAAACGATGAATTTTAGAGGATTCAAAGAATTCTGATCCTCGGGAATGTTGAGGAGAGTGATGATGGTGTGGAGTGAGATTGCGGGGAGGATTGCAGNCGCGGGGGATGAGGCGCAGGCAAAGCATCTGAGCCGTTTTTTCAAGACCGGGCCGGGGGAGTATGGCGAGGGGGATTGCTTCTTAGGTGTACGCGTGCCGGAGACCCGACGGATCGTGGGNGAATTTAAGGGNAGTGTGACGTTGGAAGATGTGCGTGTGCTGACGGAGAGCCGATATCACGAGGTGCGTCTTGCAGGTTTTTTCAGTCTGATCGAAATATATAAGGGGGTGAAGCGTCGGAAGGGTGACTGCCGGGGTGTGGTGGATTTCTATCTCAGTCTGCTTGACCGCGGTAATAACTGGGATTTGGTTGATGTCGTCGCTCCCAAGATTTTGGGTGATTACCTTGTGAGTCATGCCGACGAGCGCNGTGTGCTTTATGAACTGGCCGCNATGAAGGATAAACTGTGGCATCAGCGGGTTGCTATGGTGAGTTGCTGGACGCTGATATGCGCAGGCGAGTATGATGACACGTTGCGCCTTGCCGAGGGGTTTCTGAATCACAGGCATGACCTGATGCACAAGGCTACCGGGTGGATGCTACGGGAGATGGGTAAACGTGGAGGTGATGCTGANCTACGGGCGTTTCTTGACCGNTATGCCNAAATAATGCCGCGCACGATGCTGCGATATGCTATAGAAAAGTTTACGNCTGAGGATCGGGCACATTATATGGGGCGATAGAGGNTGAGCTCTCGGACNNAGGTAAACGGTTGAAAAAGAACAGGACGCACGANCCGTGCGTCCNTACTCTCANTAAATGGGCATATATGATACNGCTTTTACTATATGTCGTGGTATATCNCAATCAGGTGTAGAGGAAACGCTTGATGGAGTGTTTCGGGGTTTTCTGGAAAGGNGTNTCCATGAGCTGGATNTGTGAGATCTTGCTGTAGGACTGAAGNTGTGAATTCAATTGNTNCAGGTTATCGTCCATGATAGCNTTGACTCTCTCAGATGTGAGATGCTCTTCCTTGATTTTCTTNTCGTCGGGATAAACGAGTGCAACCAGGTGATTGTCGCGTGANACGACNAGNCANTCTTCNACGTAGGGCATNCGCTGGAGGACTGCCTCGATTTCTTCGGGATAGATGTTTTGCCCGGAGGGACCAAGTATCATNGTCTTGTTGCGGCCNCGGATGTAGATAAGTCCNGANNNGTCGCGTGTGACCATGTCGCCTGTTCGCATCCAGCCATCTTTATCAATTGTCTGTGCGGTGGCTTCCGGGTTGTTGTAATAACCGAGCATGACGTTGTCGCCGCGCACGAGGAGTTCGCCGGCTTTTTTGGCGGGNTCGGAGGAGTCAATGCGTGCTTCCATNCGGTCTACAAGGCGTCCACAGCTTCCNAGNCGGCGGTTGTTCCACGGNGCATAGGCTATGAGCGGCGCACACTCGGTCATGCCNTANCCTATGGTGAAGGGGAATTTTATGCGCATCAGGAATTTCTCGACAACAGGNTCGAGTGCTGCACCGCCAATAATCATTTCATGGAGATTGCCGCCGAAAACGTCGAGAAGTTGCTGTTTTATCTTTTTACGCATGATGCCGCCTGCAACNGGAGTGTGCCAGAGAAGGCGCATCTTTGTTTCCCGCAGTTTTGGGAAGACTCTTGTCTTGATGATCTTGTCGATGATAAGTGGAACGGTGATTATGAGTTTGGGACGCGCGTCGGCAAACGCTTTCAGCAAAACCGTAGGGGATGGGATCTTGCCGAGCACGCGGATGTGTGCACCAACCGCGAACGGGAAGAGCACTTCGACAAGAAGTCCATACATGTGAGCCATGGGTAGGATGGAGACAATTCCATCACCCGCTTTGAGGTAGGGCATGAGGTCGAATGCAAACTGAAGGTTGGAAACGAGCGCACGCCGTGGTATCATGACTCCCTTGGGATTGCCGGTGGAGCCTGATGTGTAGTTGATAAGTGCCAGTTGGGCGGGATCATCGTCGGGGTAGGTGACATCGGCATCGCTCACACCTCCGGGGAAGTGACTAGTAATATACAGTTCAATACCCTCCCAAGCATGACGGACAGAGCGGCCGCCGCGCAGAAGCCTGAAATCGCCGGCAGTTTCAATGACGGCTTCTATTGTCTCCGGCATTTTGTCATTGTCGGCGAGATGAGCCCATATCTCAGAATCGGTGAACAGGATGCGGCTGTTGCTGTGAGTGAGCAGGCGGGTTATGTCGTCGGGTGTGAACTCGTTTAGCAATGGAACGGCTACGGCTCCGTAGGTGACTATGGAGATGAATGCAATCGCCCACTGGGCACTGTTGCGTGCGCAAAGGGCGATTTTATCGCCTTTTTTAATATCGGNTTCGGTGTAGAAAGCGTGCAGACGAGCAATGCGGTCGGCAACCTGTGCATAAGTGAAATCTCCNGATTCGCTNATGTCGGTCAGAGCCGGACGCTCCCAGTTGGCACGTATTGAGTCGCTTATTATCTTATTAAGATGTTTCATTATGTGTGAGTATGGGTTCTTTCTTATCGGCCGGATCCGGCTATGAGNTCTGCGATNCGGCTGTTGAATGTCGATGCGGCAAGAAGCTGCTCAACGGTAATGTGCATGCGGTATCGCCAATAGTGGCGTGAGTTGGCGGGCACGTTGATCTGTTCCTCATGAGGGTCGGCGCGGCGGATATCGGGAGAAATTGACATCCAGTCCTGCAATGGCAGGATACATAGCATCGAAGGTGCATTAAGGTTCATCTCAACAATGCGGTCGCATATCCACGGCTCGGCGAGGTAGGGTGTATCGCCATGCTCATGGAGGACGTTGTGATAGAAATGCTCGGCTTTCTCGCGATTTTCTTCCCACCAGCCGCGTATACCGCTCATGTCGTGGGTGGATGTGGTGCACACGGACAAGTAGGGATAATTACGCGGATCGCCGAACTCGCAGTCGGGATCTTTGGGCATACGCTGTATTTCAAGCGAGAGAATTTTAAGTGCATCCATGACAGCGGGCACGCAATGGGGAATCATGCCCAGATCCTCGGCGCATGTGAGCATGTCAGTAGCCTCAATAATCGGTGGGAGCTTCCACATGGCATTGTCGTGCCAGAAGCTGTTGTGACGGTGATAGAAGAAGTCGTTGTAGAGCCGATCGAAGCACCAACGCTGGTAATCGTTGAGTGCGCGGTAGGCGAATGTTGAGTGCGCGGAGATGCGTGGATGATACTTGCCTTTCTCATAGGGATCCTCAATGAAGAGGACGTTGTCGATAGCATTGAGAAGGGCGTTGCAGATGCGGGTGTTCTTCTCATTTTTCTCCAACTTGGCGAAGTAGGCGGCTACCTTTTTCTGGGTGTCGAACTGCGGGCGAAGTTTCCAACGGGAGTCACCGGCATCTTCAAGGAATGTGGCTCGAATCTCATCGGTGTCGTCGCCGAAGATGTCACGAATAAACCACTCCATGATGAGGGGATGCGTCATGGTGTCGGTGTTGATCCAAAAGTCGTAGGAGGTGCGCAATTCGTCAGGAGTGAATGGGAGTGCCGGGTGAAACACTCCGAGCAAGCCGTGGAGGGCATCTTCGGGAATCTGCCAGATGCGGAAGAAACCGAGTACATGATCTATGCGATAGGCATCGAAGTATTCAGCCATCTTGCGGAAGCGGGCTTTCCACCATGCAAATCCGTCGTTGCTCATCACTTCCCAGTTGTAGGTGGGGAATCCCCAGTTCTGTCCAAGCACGGAGAAGTCATCGGGTGGGGCGCCGGCAGATGTGTTCATGTAGAAAAGATGGGGATACTGCCATGCGTCGACGCTTGTGCGTGAGATGCCTATGGGAATATCGCCCTTGAAGGCCACTCCGTTGGCACGGGCGTAGTCGCTAACGTGCCGCATCTGCCGGTCAAGATGGTACTGAACGAAGCATACATAGTCAATCTCGCTCCGATTGTCGCTGACAAACTGATCGACTTTCTCCTTGTCGTAAATGGAGTAGTCGCCCCATGTGCTGAAATCGGGGGTGGAAAACTTGTCGCGTAGGACGCAGAAAGCTGCATAGGGAATGAGCCAGTGTGAGTTGTCGGCAACAAATTTCTTATACTCTTTACTCTTGAGCGTGGTAGCTCCGTCCTGAAGGAAAATCTCGCGTGTATAGCCGTTTTTGGCACGGTTGACTCGCTCATAGTCAATCTCAGAGAGCGAGTTGAGCTCCTGACGTATCGCCTCGTAGTGTTCGCGACGTGCCGGCGTGTCGAGTGTGCCCACTTCCTGTAGACGCAGATACATCGGGTGCAGCGCGAAGGTCGAATTGGCATTGTAGGGGTAGGAGTCGGTCCATGTCCCTGTCATGGTGGTGTCGTTGATAGGAAGTATCTGAAGGAATTTCTGTCCTGTCGCTACCGCCCAATCCACCATTTTCTTGAGATCGAAGAAGTCGCCGACACCGAAATCCTCATCGGTGCGTACAGAGAAAACCGGGATGGCCACTCCTGCCGCACGCAATGGTGGAAGTGGATTGACAAGNCGCATTCCGGAGAAGCTATTGAGTGTGGATGCCGCATCTGCCGGAATCTCGAGGGTGCGGTTGTCGCGATTCTCCCATGCTATGGGATCAGCAGACTCTTTAGAACGAATGAAGAACTTGTATTCAAAATAGCGCGGAAGTCCTGCGGCCGGAATGCTGACGGTCCATACCGGAAAGGTATGGTCACTCATTACGGGNGCCTTTGCAGGATTCCAATTGCCAAGNGCCTCGATTCCGCCNGCTATCGCCACTACCTGATCGGGTGCTATCGCTGGTGCTTCGACGGATATTGTGATCATGCCGTTGTGTGGACGCTGGATGCGCTTGCGCGGATCACGGCGGTTGATCGTATCGATTATCGCCGATGAATAGTACGGCTTGTCGGCAGGCATGTCCTGCCAGAAATCGAAACGGCGTACCCGGGGTGTATCGCCAGACGAATGGTGATAGACGTGAGGTGTCCGGCCCCATTCCTGTGCAATGATTTCACCTTGCTCGTGGCGCACGAAGTATCGGTAGGTGAAATCAGGTGTAGACTGGGGTATATCAACAGTGACAGTCCACAGAGAATCGGACTGCGGTATCATCGCGATGGCTTTGTCGGGATTACCGGCACCGAGAGCCTGTGGCTCACCGGTCACAAACAGTGCTTCTCCCCAATTGGTGCGGTAATCGATAGTAAAAGTAACCTTCATGTGTATCAGAGCGTGAAGTTATGTCAATATTTGGATGAAACGTGGGTGCCGTGACACTTGTCCACAAATATATAACGTTTGAGAAATAAAAAAGTCATTGGCTATTTTTTTTATCGGACANCGGTATCCANCGATTGCGCAGGAGCCTGATAAGGAAAATCGATCCGCGGAAGATGAGTTCGATACACATGGCTATCCAGACCCCTTTGAGTCCCATGGTGCGTGACAGAATCCATGCAAGAGGCAGACGGACTATCCATATACTACCGAAATTCATGATTGCAGGTAGTGTTGTACTTCCTACGCCGATAAAGACTCCATAGGTGACAATAGCGGCTGCAAACATGGGCTCCGCCCACGCTTCAATGCGCAGGATTTCCACTCCAAGTGTGGAGATCTCTTTAACCGGTGTCATCATTTCCATGATAAGCGGTGCGACAATCCACATGGCAACTCCCATAAGAGTCATCACCGCCATGCCAAGGCCGACAGTGATATAGGCGAAGCGGCGCACAAGGTCGCGGCGTCCGGCTCCNTAGCTTTGTCCGACAAGCGTTGTGGCTGCATCGCCAATGCCGTAGCCGGGCATATAGCACANGCTTTCGGCNGTAACGGCAAAGGAGTTTGCAGCGATGGCAATGACNCCGAGTGGGGCGACGATTGTGGTTACGGCTATCTGTGCACCGCATATNACGGCATGCTCAAGGGTCATGGGTGCTGAAATCGTGGCGGCTTTGCGCATGATGGCTTTGCGCAGACGATAGCTTCCGTGAAGTCCGCGCAGACGCAATTCGGGCTGGCGGCAATAAACGTACCATAGCATGAATGCGGCAGTGACGGTNTCNGCAAGTACAGTGCCCAGCGCGGCTCCGAGTACCCCGAGTCCCGCACNGGGNACGGTAAAGAGTGTTCCCGCCAGACTAATGTCGCGGGTGGGGAAGATGAGTAGAAAGTTGAAGAGGCAATCGAGCACGCACATCATGATGCTGAGCATACTGGGAATGCGTATGTTGCCAACGCACCGAAGCATTCCTCCGGCAAGATAGCTGATGGTGAGAAGNGGAAGCGCNGATACAAAGACGAGGAAGTAGAGGGAAGCCTGGCGGCAAATTGCGGGCGTGCCTCCGAGCCANCGCGGTAGCGGGCCCGCGATGGCAATGCCAATCAATGAGATGAGAATGCTGAATGCCAGTGCACCGACGAGTCCCTGACGCAAGACATCGCGCGCGGCAGCAAAATCTTTAGCTCCGACTTTGTGGGCTACCTGCACCGAGAATCCGGTGGTCACGGCAGAGCATATTCCCCAAAAGAGCCATAGGGAAGTGGACACAAGTCCGATTGACGCAGACGCATCGGCACCAAGGTGACCGACCATTGACGCATCGATATATTGCATGGCTATGCTTGACAACTGCGCAAGCATAGCCGGAGTGGCAAGGGCAACAGTAAGACGGAGTTGTCGGGCGAAAGTCATNGGCACGCCCTCGCGTATCATAGAAATATCCGGCATCACTTCACACTATTAGAATTGAAAGCATGTGCAAAGATAGGCTAATTATTACAAAATGGCGCAGAAGCCGGGAATGAGTCATTGATCATCNGCAAAATTTAATGTGGGGAAGTTTTGTGTTAAAAGAGCACTATAAGATGGACGTTTTTAGAAATTATGAGTAATTTTATGACCCGTTATGAAATATGGTTTTGACAACGAGAAGTATCTCAAAATCCAGTCTGAACACATACTGGAACGCATAGCCCGGTTCGGCGACAAGCTTTACCTTGAACTCGGCGGCAAACTCTTCGACGATTATCATGCAAGCCGCGTGCTTCCCGGCTTTCAGCCTGACAGCAAGTTGCGAATGCTTAGCAAGCTTGCNGACAGAGCGGAAATCGTGATCGTGATCTCGGCTCTCGATATCGAGAAAAACAAGGTGCGCAGCGANCTCGGCATCACATACGACGAGGATGTGCTAAGACTTCGCGGCGAATTCATGGCGCGCGGTTTCCTGGTTAACTCGGTAGTGATAACCCATTATAACGGTCAGGCGAGCGCCGATGCTTTCCGCCGCCGATTGAGTCGCCTTGACATTACGACGTACTGCCATTANACAATCGAAGGGTATCCCAATAATGTGGCTCTTATCGACTCTGATGAAGGATTCGGTAAGAACGATTACGTAGAAACAACGCGTCCGCTTGTGATCGTGACGGCTCCCGGNCCGGGCAGCGGTAAGATGGCTGTGTGTCTCAGTCAGCTTTACAATGAGCACCGTCGTGGTGTTGAAGCAGGATATGCCAAGTTTGAAACGTTCCCGGTGTGGAGCCTTCCACTGAAACATCCGGTGAATATTGCTTACGAAGCCGCTACGGCCGATCTGAACGATGTGAACATGATCGACCCTTTCCATCTGGAGGCTTATGGTGTCACGGCGATAAATTATAACCGNGACATAGAAATATTCCCTGTGCTGAACGCTTTGTTTGAAGGTGTTTACGGTGAGAATCCCTATAAGTCGCCTACCGATATGGGTGTGAACATGGTGGGNTTNTGCATCAGCGATGACGAGGTGTGTCGCGAGGCTTCGAAGAATGAGATCATACGGCGCTACTATACGGCTCTCAATCAGATGGCCAACGGAAAGGGAAATGATGCGGAGGTGAGCAAGATCGCTCTCAACATGAATCAGGCTAAGATTTCGCCTAATGACCGCCCTCAGATTGTGGCTGCCCGCGAACGTGCAGCAAAGAGCGGCCGACCGAGTTCGGCTATAGAGCTCCCCGACGGCACGATCATCACAGCGGAACAGGGTGATCTGCTCGGTCCGAGCGCGGCTCTGATTCTGAATGCAATCAAGCATCTTGCNGGTATCGACCATGATGTGAAGCTGATACCGCAGGACATGATCGAGCCGATACAGCACACGAAGATCAATTTCCTACGGTCGCACAATCCACGTCTGCACACCGACGAGGTACTTGTGGCACTAAGCGTGCTGTCGACGACCGACGAACAGTGCCGTCGCGCACTGTCGTATCTGCCGGAACTGGAAGGGTGCCAGGTACACTCCACGGTGATGCTGGGTGAGGTCGACCATAAGATTTTCAAAAAGCTCGGTGTGGGGCTGACCTGTGATCCTCGCAACAGGAAGAAGGCTTAATAGTTAATTACAAGTTATTTGATAAAGAGAAGTGTCGTTTGCGGTGCTTCTCTTTATTGCTTCTGTTGAGCAGGACTTTTTAATAATGGCCATTTTCGCATAAAATTCGATATTAACTTCTTACTTTTGCAGACAATTCCAAAATTAGATATGCTATGATATACTTTGACAGCGATTACATGGTGGGAGCACATCCAGAAGTGCTTGAAAGACTTGTGGAGACCAATGCTTTGCATACGGTAGGTTATGGATTTGACGAGTTTACTGCTGAAGCGAAACGGAGGGTGCTTGAGGTGTGCGGTATCGAAAACGGGGATGTGTTTTTTCTGGTGGGAGGCACTCAGACCAATGCTGTGGTGATCGACCGCCTGCTTGANCATAACGACGGTGTGGTAGCTGCCGATACTGCTCACATCAATGTACATGAGGCGGGAGCTATCGAGGCTACCGGACACAAGGTGATAACGCTGCCTAATCATGANGGTAAGCTTCGCGGGGATGAGATCGAGAAGTATATCGATGATTTCTATCGTGATGAGACGAATCACTACATGGTGCGCCCGGCGATGGTGTATATCTCTTATCCGACGGAATTAGGTACTGTCTACAGCCGCAAGGAGCTTGAGGAGATAAGTAATGTTTGCCGTAAACGGAACATTCCGCTNTATGTGGATGGNGCGCGTCTNGCCTATGGACTTGCNGCGGAGGGTGGCGAACTCGGTCTGAAGGATATTGCGGCAATGTGCGATGTGTTTTATATCGGGGGAACTAAGTGCGGGGCNCTTTTCGGCGAGGCTGTGGTGACACGCCGGCCGGAGCTTCTGCCGCGGTTTGTGTCGCTGATGAAGTTGCGTGGTGCTACGCTTGCCAAGGGGAGGTTGCTCGGGGTACAGTTCGCGACGCTGTTCAGCAACGGGCTTTATGAGCGGATCGGTGCTCATGCAGTAAAGCTTGCAATGAAGATGAAGAAGGGTTTTGTGGAGAAGGGATATAAACTGTTTATTGACTCACCGACTAACCAGCAGTTCTTTATTATGCCTAATGAGAATATCGACTTGCTGAAAAAAGTTGCTTCATTTGAGCAATGGGGACCGCGTGGCGAGAAGGAGACGCCGGTGAGGTTTGTGACGGACTGGGCCACGACGGAGGATGATGTGACGGCACTGATCGCAGCACTTGGGGAGTGAGGAGTANGCACGGGGGGAAGGGAACTCCCGGAGTGCGCTGAGTTAGCAGAGTGGGGGAATTTAGTATGTGGATTTAATAATAAGTTTGCTGATTGAGGAGGAGTTATGACACGGGGGGATTTTGAAAGGGAGTTCAAAAGGCTGTATCTGCCTTTAGGGATGTACGCTCTGCGGATTGTGGATGCGGCTGACGTCGCGGAAGATCTTGTGCAGAANGCTTTTATGAAGGCTTGGCAAAATGTGGAGGCGGGANAGGATNTTGATAGTTTCAANGGGTATATGTACCGGGTNGTAAGGAATGAATGTATTTCTTTCNTGCGCCAGAGGAGGGANNTNGTCGGGNTTGATGAGGTGCCTGAGGTGAGTGATGAAACGGTGGACACTTCGCAACGGGATGCGAGGATTTGGAAGGCTATCGATGAGCTCCCTGAACGTTGCCGGGAGGTGTTTTTGCTGAGTAAGCATGACGGCCTGTCGAATGAGGAGATCGCCGAAGAACTCGGGATCTCGATAAAAACGGTCAAGAACCAGATGACTAAGGCTTTCTCACGCTTGCGTGAGGCTCTATCGGACGGACATAAACCGTTCTTTCTTCCGTTTCTTTGAATTGGTAGACGTGAGGGGGGGAAGGTGTAATGCGGCGAAGGTCAAGTCGCACGCGTTGCGTGCTCGGTGAGGCGGAGGGTTGCGTGGCCGCGCNCTGACAGGCGCGGTTACTATAGAAATCGCGTGCTTTGCACGCTGATAATCAGGAGGACGCACGGGCCGTGCGTCCCTACGCTGGGGTAGGGAGAACTCGGAGGACGCGGAGATCGCTGAGCACTTGAGGATGTAGAGGGGGGCTGTTTGGGAGAGAAATTTTTTTGCAGGCGGGATGGGACTTTTTNGGGATGAGTGCGTCTTTAGGGTAAACNATGTGGGATAAGANCTCACTATAATGACTGAAATCTTAAAGTGTCAGAAGTTTAAATCATTTCACGGAATGTGGCCTGAATGAAGGGTCTTTATCAAGATTTACCGCATGGACGAGAAAGAAATAATGTTTGTGGCGCGCCACTACCGCAAGGGGTGCTTCTCGGTGGAGAAAGGATGGCGCAGACTGGGTATAGGCATAACGTCGAANTGGTGGCGGCTGCGTGTGGCNGCTGCCGTGGCTGCGACTATTGTGCTGTCGGCTACTGCCGCTGTAATCTATCGTCATTACGCTACTTTAGAGCCNGTGGAGTCGGTTGCTGCCAACGAAGTGCAGCCAACGGAGGTACATGCAGTGAAGGTGATCGATTTTGAGAACACGCCGCTNACGGAGGTTGTGGAACGGATAAGGGAAACGTATGGCGTGGAGGTGAGAAATGTGCCGGAGAACGCGGACAGTTACCGCCTGTCACTACACTATGAGGGGACGGCGGAGGATCTCGTCGATACGATCAATGACATACTTTACACGGAAATGGAGGTGGAGAGGCCATGAGAAGATGGATTTTTACANCCTTGTTTATTATAACGGGATGGATGNGNTGCTTGGCTCAGAATGTGACACTCAAAGTGAAGGATGAGGCNGCGGCCGTTGTGTTCAGGAGNATCATTGAGCAAACGGGAAAGAATTTCGTGTATTCCTCGGAGCTTCTTGATGGCGTGACGGTGACTGTGGATGCAAAAAACAAGCCTCTTAAAAAGGTGCTCGGGGAGATGTTCAGAAACACTGGAATCGAATACAAGATAANGGGGAACAATGTGGTTCTGAAGAGAAGGTACAAACCGGTGAGCGTGCGCCGAGATGTGCCGAAAGTGAAACAGAGNAATGTCATNGAGCGGAAAGGGGAGGACATTGAGGGAGCTGAGTTCAAGGAGGTGGTTGTGATTTCGCGACTGGAGACTCCACAGGTGGAATCGGCGGAGATCGGCGCGAAAAAAATAACGGCTGATGAGGTGAGAAACACGCCGGTACTGCTNGGTGAAAGCGATGTGGTAAAGTCGTTGCAGATGCAGCCNGGTGTGACAGAAGGAACGGAGGGAATGGCCGGAATGCANGTGCATGGCGGCAATGATGATGAAAACCTGTTCATGCTCGAGAATGTCCCGTTGTATCAGGTAAACCACTTCGCGGGGTTATTCTCGGCTTTCAATACGGATATAATCAGGTATCTGGATTTCTTCAAGTCGTCGATTCCNGCAAAGTATGACGGACGGTTGTCGTCGTTCATGGACGTNAGGCTGAAAAACGGGAACACTGATGGGNATCANGGTTCAGGAAGACTCGGGCTGACNTCNGGAGCGTTTAACATAAGCGGGCCGATAGGGGATAGGACGACTTATCTGGCAGGTGTGCGCCGGTCGTGGTATGATGTGCTGTCGGCACCGGCACTGGCCATCGTGAACTCAAAGAATCCTGATGAGAAGATACGNCTGCGCTACTATTTCATGGATTTCAACGCGAGAATAACACACCGGCTTTCGCAGAGGGCAAATATCTATTTCAACGCTTACTACGGTGATGACATGCTTAAAAGCGGATCGGAAGACAGATCAGACGGTGATTGGGGGTGGTGGGAAAAGGACCATTATGATTTCAACTGGGGAAATCTTCTGCTACAGGGTGGTGCGAATTNTCGCATAAACGATGCGCTGACTTCGGAGTTCACGGCCGCCTATACCCGCTATTTCTCCAAGATGAAGCATGACGAGAGGTATAAAGANTGGAACTACGAGGATGAAAGCGAGACACNCATAATCGTGAGAACCGACAACAATATAAATGACTGGATATTCCGCGGTGATTTCGACTGGAAACCAAGTGAAAAATCGAGAGTGAGATTCGGCGGCAATTATGTGAGACATTCATTTCTTCCGGTGCGCACGGCGAGGGAGTATTCTTTCAATGACTCGAAAGTCANAACGACGGATTCAATCTCGGCCTATCATGCAAATGAGTTCAACGCCTATATAGAGGATGACATGATAATCTCGGAGCGGTTCAGGGCAAACGCGGGAGTGCACGCGTCGCTATTCAATATCGACGGTAAAACGCATACCGGTCTGTCGCCCAGAATCTCACTGAGTTATCGTCCGAACGAAAATGTTGCGATAAAAACGGCGTACAGCCGCACGGTGCAGTATGTGCATCAGCTGACACAAAGTTACCTNTCGCTACCGACTGATCAATGGATTCCTATAACGGGAAAGTTCAAGCCGCAGAGTGCGGATAAGATTGCAGCGGGAATGTACTGGCAGAGCGGCAAGGGAATGTACGCCGCGTCGGTGGAGGGCTACTATAAGTTCATGCACAATCTTGTGGACTACCGCGACGAATACTACCTGAGTCCTCCGCTTGAGATGTGGGATGCACGCTTAACATCGGGCAAAGGGACTGCCAAAGGGATGGACTTCAAGATAGAAAAAACATCGGGAAAGGTTACGGGACACATCGCTTACTCTCTGGCATGGACCGACCGCCAGTTCAAGGAAAAAAACGGGGGGATGAGTTTCCCGGCCCGTTTTGACAACCGACACACGATAAACGCATTGATAAACTGGAATATAAATGATCGAGTGACTGTAAATGCGGCATGGACAGGACATTCAGGCAACCGATTCACTTTGATGCCGCAGATGTTTGAGTCGCCCGGTTTCGGAAGTGAATGGGATCAGGCGGGAGAGGGTATTCCTTTAAAAAGCCGCATAAACAACTATCAGTTGCCTTTCTATCACCGTCTTGACCTTTCGTGCCGCGTGAACAACAGGCATGGATATTGGACATTTGGTCTTTACAACGCTTACTGTCACATGAATACTATCGCAATAAAGAGAGATTACAAAGTGATGATGGAAATAACGCCGTCGGGGACGTACAGCACCTTAAAGCCTGTTTTCCAGAAAGTGAAACTATTACCTGTAATTCCTTCAATTTCCTACACATGGCAATTCTGAAAAAGATCATCACGGTGCTCCTCCTTCCGGTTTGTCTGAGCGGATGCTATGAGGATTTTATCCCGGAAACGGATGTGAAGCCGGTTTTATGCCTTAACTCTTTGATAACAGCCGGTGAACCTATTGAGGTGAAGGTGTCGCACACATGGCTATTCACCGAAAACATGCAACCGGACGCGAATGTGGATGACGCAGTGGTCATTATAGTTGTCAATGGTGAGGAAAAGGGGGCTGAATATCTCCCTAAGGAAGGCGACCACATAAAGATTTCGGCTGACAGCCGGCGTTACGGTCATGCGGAGGCAGAGGTCACAGTGCCTTATGCCGTGCCGATAGAGATAGTCGACTGGGAGCCTACGGTGACGGGTGCGTGGAGTTATGAAAAGCCGGAGCAAAAAAAGATGTGCGACATTTCCTTCAACCTAAAAGCAGAGATTGTGGTGGACGACCCCCGTGAAACGGAAAACTACTATTGGTTTACCTCTAATTCTTTCTACTCAGATCATGACAGTGATGGAGATCACGGTGACGGAGTTTTGTATGAGCCGTGGAGGAGTTATGCTGATGTTTATTTCAATATGGGGATATTGAAGTATGAGGCCGAACCGATCTTTTCGGAACATATAGGGGTGTTTGAGTCAATTTCGGGAAGTGATCCTTACGGATTTTCTTTCTTTACTGACCGGCAGTTCTCGGGTAAAAGTTATACGCTTCACATTCAGTTTTCTGACGGGAGATATGAGGTGGAGTCAAGTGATTGGAACGAAGAACTGCTTGAGTGTGGATATGAATTCATGCTTTACAGCGTGTCGGAGAGCTATTACAACTGGGCAAACTATGTGTGGCAACGTGATGAGGGTCCGCGCGGCGATCTCAGCGAGCTGGGGTTCGGCGAACCGTTGTGGGGCTATAGCAATGTTTCAACTGGCGCTGGAGTGGTTGCGGCGCAGTCGTCATCGACCTGCCGACTAAATCTTAAAGACTTCATAGAAACTAACTTCAAAATAACTGAATAATGAAAAAGATACTGTTTTTAATTGCGATGCTTTTCCCGATGCTCTCACTCAATTCCTGCAAGGATGAAGAACGGGTGTTTATTGAGTGGGAAATCATAAATGAGGCCCCGAATGATATTAAGGTTACTGATGATCCGATGATGTATGTTCAGGTGACAGTGACCGNTAATGAAAAGGGAGGGAACTTGGTGCTGAACTGCACTAATTTCGGGGATCTNCAGATTGATGGTGCTGACGGGGCGGGAGTGTATGTTGATAATGGATGCAAGTTCTCGGCTTCGGTCAGCGACGGTCANCGNCTGTCGCTCCACCTTGACCCTATCGGGTTGCTTGAAATACCCGGAATGAGCAAGGAAAAGATTATCTATGTGACAGCGAAGAGCGGGAAGAAAACGGTANTATGCGGCATCAATGTGAGAAGGAAGANGGAGATATGATGGAGATCGCTGAGAACTCAGAGGGAGGGGGAACGTGCGCTACACGCAGATAATCAGTAGGAACGCACGAGCTGTGCGTCCCTACTCTGGGGTGGATGTGTCGCAGCTCTACAGGCTATCCGAGCTCGGAGCACTCAGATTATTCGGAAGTTGAGAGGGAACAAAATTAGCCCCGGCGGATGCCGAGGCTATTTTTGTTGGCGGAAAGAGAGAAATTTGAAACTATGGTTAAGCGTATAGCGTGGTCTTTTACGAAAATAATGTAAGAGACTGCGCTACGGCATTATCTTTCTGCCCTCATTGGATTGTTGAGGAAATCTGAATATGCAAGGCGTACGCCATCAGTCAATTCCGTCTTATATGTCCATCCGAGTGATCTGGCTTTGCTTACATCCAGAAGTTTTCGCGGAGTACCATTTGGGCGCGAGGTATCCCACTTGATCTCGCCGGTATAACCGACCACATCAGCGACTAGATGCGTCAGATCTCTTATAGTGATTTCCTTACCTGTGCCGGCATTTACCGTCTCATTACCCGAATAATTGTTCATAAGGAAAACGCACAGGTTGGCAAGATCGTCGACATACAAGAATTCACGTAACGGAGATCCGTCGCCCCAGCATACTACTTCGTCAAGTCCCTGCTCCTTGGCCTCATGAAAACGACGTATCAAAGCAGGTAGTACGTGGGAATGCTCTGGATGGTAATTGTCGTTCGGGCCATACAGATTCGTCGGCATGACCGATATAAAATCCGTGCCATACTGTTTATTGAGATACTCGCAGTACTTTAAACCGGAAATTTTAGCCAATGCATACGCCTCATTGGTCTTCTCCAATTCAGATGTCAGCAGGCATGTCTCGGGCATGGGCTGGGGAGCAAGACGCGGGTAGATGCATGATGACCCCAGAAATTCCAGTTTTTTGCATCCCGACGTCCATGCGGCGTGAATAACATTCATTTCAAGCATCATGTTCTCATACATGAAATCAGCCGGATGCTCGGAATTGGCAATAATTCCACCTACCTTAGCAGCTGCCAGAAAAACGTACTCAGGCTTTTCCTCTTCAAAGAAAGACTTGACAGCCCTCTGGTCAGTCAGGTCAAGCTGTGAGTGTGTACGGGTAACAATATCGGTATAGCCTTGCCGTTGTAGTTCTCTTACTATTGCAGACCCTACCATTCCACGATGGCCTGCGACATAGATCTTTGAATTTTTCTCCATCATTTTAGAAAGTGTAGTTTCTACGTATCTTTACAGGTANTCCACCTTGTGGTATCTTATTTTCCTCTATTACACAGCATAGATGTCCTCCTCCTCCAGCACCAGTCATTTTCCATGCCAGAACATCCTGACGTATGTTTTCAATCGCTTCCGGCACCCCCGGCTGCATCATCGCAGGAAACATTGCAATCTGGGCGTCAAAAGAATTCCTGAAAGCACAGGCAAAGCCATATAAATCTTTGCTCATAATCGCCTCCCAGCATTCCGAGGCGGCCTGTGTCAGTTTTCCGACTTTTTCAGGAGTTATATCTTTTCCCTCAACTACCGAGCATCCGGCTCTGCGCGGAAACATCGGTATCAGACATAGGTGATTCTCAAGCCAGGCTAACGTCTCCTCATCATGACATGATTCGATTCTGGAGGGCCAGTAATGACCGTCATAATAATGGCGGGTCAACCCTGACATGCAGATACCTATCGCATCCTGAGCGCCGGAAATATGCCCTTCTTTCTCCGGATCATTTTCAAAGCAGAAAAGTAACCGGGCAAGCATTTCCTCGTTATAGTTCGGAAGTTCGTATGGCCAGATCTTAAGAGCGGCATTGCGGGTGGAGGTCGACATTCCTCCACGTTCCATAAAATCATGTGTCGGTTCAATGGATATGGTAAGTGCCCATCCCGCTCCATGTTCCGACACGTATGGCTGATCGATCCATGTTCCGGCTATATCAATCCTGTAGGGTATTTGAGACCGGACCTGACTGCGTAGGGAAGTGGTGGATCTTGCGGTTAGCCCTTCTTCTGGTTCACGTTCAAGCACGATGTATTTTATGCCTCTCTCCTCACAAAGTTCCCTCTTAGCTTCCGATCCACCGTCGGAGTTTACCACAAAAATATCTGGCTTTACTTTGTCCATCGTCTCTACGAAGTCAAGCATACCGGAGCCAGAGTTAATAAAGGCATCCGTCACATACCTTACGGACTTCACCATGTAGAGCCGTTCTTTCTCTGAACAAACGGTTTTTTGTTTTTTTAGCTCTTCAACGGTCTTATCGGCTCCGATACCTACATATAGATCTCCATATCGCGATGCCTCTTTGAAAAATGCAACGTGACCTGAATGCAGCATATCATAGCATCCGCTCACAAAGACTTTCTTTTTCCTTGAATCCATCACTTGACAATACCTTTCTCAAGATACTCGGCAAGATTTGTACGGACATGCTCACCGGCACGCTCAACAGCAACCTTTGCCATGTCCGCATCGACCATCAGGTTCACAAGTTGCTCAAATGAAGTTTTCTTAGTGGGATCCCAACCAAGACGGGCCTTGGCTTTGGAAGGATCTCCCCATAAGTTCACGACATCTGTCGGACGATAAAAGTCTGGAGAAACTTCAATTACAACTTTACCCGTAGCTTTGTCGATACCCTTTTCATCGATACCTTCGCCTACGAACTCTAATTCAATTCCTGCACGCCGGAATGCATAAAGACAGAACTCACGCACCGAATGCTGCTCACCGGTGGCAATGACATAATCCTCGGGCTGTGGCTGCTGAAGAATAAGCCACATGCACTCTACATAGTCCTTGGCATAGCCCCAGTCACGCAAAGAGGACAAGTTGCCTAAATACAGCTTCTCTTGCTTTCCTTGGGCAATACGGGCTGCTGCAAGCGTAATCTTGCGGGTGACAAAAGTTTCACCACGACGCTCTGATTCATGATTGAACAGGATGCCGGAGCAGGCATACATGTTATAGGCCTCCCGGTACTCTTTCACAATCCAGAATCCGTAAAGCTTGGCGACAGCATAAGGCGAATAGGGATGGAATGGCGTATTCTCATTCTGCGGAACCTCCTCTACTTTACCGTAAAGCTCGGAGGTAGATGCCTGATAGAAACGACAGGTTTCAGCCAGTCCGCACTGACGGATACCTTCCAGCAGACGCAGCACACCTGTCGCGTCAACATCCGCAGTAAACTCAGGTGAATCAAATGATACCTGAACATGGCTTTGCGCCGCAAGATTATAAACCTCATCGGGGCGAACCTTGTTCAGAACCTGAACTATCGACATCGAGTCTCCTAAATCAGCATAATGAAGGTGGAAATGTGGCTGCCCTTCCAGATGAGCTATACGCTCGCGATAGTCAACTGACGAACGACGTATCGTGCCATGAACCTCATATCCTTTCTCAAGAAGGAACTCGGCAAGGAAACTACCATCCTGCCCGGTTACACCCGTTATCAATGCACTCCTCATTGTAATATCTTTTTGAATTTAAATTCCATTATCTCACCTATTCGGTACAAATACCTTAGTCCCTCAAAAAAGACATTCGAGGAAACACCGTTCTTTCTGTAAGCCCTTAAGTGATCCCGAATAATCTTCTTATGACTTGAAAAGCCTGATGACGATACTCCCCCTGTGCGCATCGTGACAAAATCAATAGGCAGATACTTCGTGGAGATGCCATTGATAAAAATAAGACGAAGCAATTGCTCAAAATCCGCAGCAACCCTAAACGAAGTATCAAACAAACCATAGGATTGATACACACGTCGGCGACAGTAAAACGATGGATGGGCAGGCATGAAACCCAGCCTCATCTTCCATGGACGAAAACTTTTGGAAGAATATCGCCTGACACACTGGTCAGTGTGAACCGGGTCAACATAATGAATATCACCATATAC
>JAAVGC010000005.1 GCA_014800445.1 Bacteroidales bacterium
AAGGTAGACTAACTCAGATTTTTTCGTAACTTTGACGTTGAATATGAAAAGATTATAGATTATGTCGGAAGAACAAATGAACAGCTATCGGCTCGCATCGATGGAGGAGCCTGGCGATGAGCGAATGGCTCAGATCATGCGCGAGGTTGCCGATGATGCACGCGAAAGCACTCGCCTTGATGCGGAACGTGTGGCTGCCGGTATCGAAGCTGCCTCACAAGCGGCACAAGAGAAATGGGGCGATGCCATAAATAGAATTAAGAATGGCAGCTACTGATCATCGTCCTGTTTTGATTGTTATTGCCGGACCCAATGGGTCGGGCAAAACATCTGTGACCTCAAAGATTCTTCATCATGAATGGCTGGAGGATTCGGAGTATATCAATCCCGACAATGTGGCTCGTGACGTTTTCGGAGATTGGAATGACCGGGAGGCTGTTCTTAAGGCAGCTAACTATTGTAACGACTGGCGTGAGAGATGCCTTACCGAACAAAAAAGCCATATTTTCGAGACGGTCATGTCAGCAGGCGATAAGGTTGATTATATAATGCGGGCAAAGATGGGAGGATTCTTTATCAGGTTGTTTTTCGTATCGACCGAATCTCCTACCATAAATGCTAAACGTGTTGCTAACCGCGTATTGAATGGCGGTCACGATGTTCCTATCCCCAAAATTATTTCTCGTTACGACAAGTCTATCGCCAACTGTCAGCTTTTAGCTCCCATTGTTGATCGCCTGTATGTTTACGATAACTCTGTGGACGATGCGGATGCACGGATTCTGTTCCGCATGAGCAATGGCGAGGTGGTGAAATCTTATACTGAAAATGTTCCGGACTGGGCTAAAATCATTCTCCCAAAATAAGGAACGAAGAAGTAAACAATATCATTCTTAGCTATTTGTCATTGATGAAATCGCTTTGCACCCATAATTACTTTAATCGCAAAGAAATCCTATATTTGTACCATACAATATTAAATACCTGATTGTAAGGTATGGTTATATTTGAGGAAGTGAAATAAATCACTCTCTAAGGAGATACAGTAATAATAATGCAGGCGGCGTCTTGGAGATGCCGCCTGTGTTATGAAGTGAAACTGCACCCTGAAAGTTTCGTCTAACTTTCAGGGTGCAGTTCTTTTTGATATATCCTTTTCTATAAAGGATGTAATTTATTGATAATAAATGGTCTGGTTACTCCCACTCTATCGTGGCTGGCGGTTTTGAGGAGATGTCGTAGGCTACGCGGTTGACTCCTTTGACTTTGTTGATGATGTCGTTGGAGACTTTGGCAAGGAAGTCGTAGGGGAGTCGAGCCCAGTCGGCTGTCATGGCATCGGTGGATGTGACGGCACGGAGCGCTACGGCCTGCTCGTAGGTGCGCTCGTCGCCCATAACGCCTACGCTGCGCACGGGAAGGAGAATTGCACCAGCCTGCCACACCTGATCGTAGAGTCCCCAGTCACGAAGACCCTGAATGAAGATGTCATCGGCTTCCTGAAGGATGCGTACTTTCTCGGGGGTTATGTCGCCGAGAATGCGCACTGCGAGTCCGGGGCCGGGGAAGGGATGACGCGAAATGAGTCGGTCGGGCATGCCAAGCTCGCGTCCTACGGCACGCACTTCGTCTTTGAATAGGAGGCGGAGTGGTTCGCAGAGTTTAAGGTTCATCTTCTCGGGGAGTCCGCCTACGTTGTGGTGGCTCTTGATGGTGGTGCCTGTGATCGAGAGTGACTCAATGCAGTCAGGGTAAATAGTGCCTTGTGCAAGCCACTTCACATCGACTATTTTGTGGGCTTCGGCATCGAAAACATCGATGAAGCCTTTGCCGATGATCTTGCGTTTGCGTTCGGGCTCATCGACTCCTGCGAGCTCGCTAAAGAATTTCTCGGATGCGTCGACTCCGATGACGTTGAGGCCGAGGCCTTCGTAGTCGCGGAGGACTGACGTGAACTCGTCTTTGCGGAGCATGCCGTGGTCGACGAAGATGCAGGTGAGTCGGTCGCCGATGGCTTTGTTGAGAAGCACGGCTGCTACTGAGGAGTCGACACCGCCGCTGAGACCGAGTACGACTTTGTCATCGCCGAGCTGCTCGCGAAGGGCTGCCACAGTTGTCTCGATGAATGATGCTGCGGTCCAGTCGCGCTTGGATCCGCAAATGGTCTCGACGAAGTTGCGGAGGATGGTGGTGCCACACTCGGAGTGGAATACCTCGGGGTGGAACTGTACGCCCCAACGTTTTTGTCCGGGAACGGCGTAGGCTCCGACCTTGACGTCGTGGGTTGATGCTATGATTTCCCAACCGGCGGGTAGGGCAGTGATGGTGTCGCCGTGGCTCATCCACACCTGATCGCCTACGTTGACGTCGGTGAGGAGTGGATCGGTGTTGTTGACGAACGAAAGTTTGGCACGGCCGTATTCGCGTGATGCTGCCGGCTCGACGCTTCCGCCGTTCTCATAGGCCATGAACTGGGCTCCGTAGCATATACCGAGAACGGGAAGCTCAGCGGGTATGTCGGCAAGATTTAGACGGAATGCTTTTTCGTCGTAGACTGAGAAGGGACTGCCTGACAGAATGACTCCAATGACGGAAGTGTCGTCTTTGGGGAATTTGTTGTAAGGCAGAATTTCGCAGTAGACGTTGAGTTCGCGGAGGCGACGTGCGATAAGCTGTGTCGTCTGCGAGCCAAAGTCAAGAATGATAACTTTTTCCTGCATGTTTTATTCAGTGTAACGTGTGTCGAACGAATCGAGTTTTTTCTGATAGTAGTCGCGAAGATCGGTCCATCGGTAGTAGTTGCCGGTCACAGGTGTGACGGGGAGCGAAATCTCGCGCTCGTTGAGGAGTGCTTTGACAAGAATCTTGTCGGGGTCGCACGCTTTGTTGATCTGCGGGCGGTAGAATATAAACTGTATGTTGGATCCCATGGGGAAAATCTCGTAGTTACGCCAACGATCCTGCAAGTTGTTCAGGTCGTTGATTTCGTCGCCGTAGTGACCGAGTTCAAGGAAAACCGTGAGTGGGATCAATACAGTCTCATGACCGAAGCGAAGGTTGGCGCTCAGTTTCGGTGAAGTCATGGCTGTGTCGGCGCTCTGGAGTATCTCGTTGAGAAGGAAGCGCTGATTGAATGGCACGCGGCCATCGGATTCCGCCGAATTACCTACGCTGATGAACCAAGATGCGTTGTCGGCAAGCCACTTGCGTGTGATCATCTCGGGGGTGAAAAGATCGTAGAAAGATGGGTGGTCGTCGTGGCTCTGGGCATTGACTGTCACATAGAAAAGGTTGTTGAATAGTGAGTTGGAGTCAATGTTGTCAGCAACGAAATCGCGATCGGTGAATAGCTTGTCGAAGAAGTAGCTTTTATCAAAGGGGAGTGTGTCGACTGCCTCACTGAGATGGGCTGCTTTGCGGGCTGCTTTGAAGGAACCTTGATCGAGATCGGAGTTGTTGAGGATGGGCTGGGTGGTTGTGGATGCATCCATTGTGATAACGAGCCCGGGGTTAAGTGCCTGAAGCTCGGCAACCTCGTTGGCCATTGAGAGGATGCAACGTATAACTTTGGTCGATTTAGCGTCGACATGGGTGCCCGGTGCAAATACCGATGGGAAGTTGTGGTACATGCGGTTGGCTATGCCACGGTGCTGACGATGTCCGAGGGGGCTGAGCTCGCCTATGCGTGTGCGTGACTGCTCGAGAATATCGCGCATCTGGTTGAGCACTTCCTGCCCGCGGGGGGTGAGTTTGCCCTGCTTCTCTGCTATCTCAAGCTGCTTGACTGGTGCTTCGTAGAAGTTGAGGCTGGTGAGCCAACGGCTTCCATGACGTCCGTAGTGCTCGATATGGAATGGGGTGTATCCTTTGGGAGCTGGTGAGAGTTGTGGTATTCCACGCTCGGGTACGGGATATGCAAAATACTGACTGCCTGCCTGCAGAGAGTCAGGCATGTTGTCGGCCGGGACAACGGCGAATGCTGCAACGGAGAAGAGCAAAGTTGCAGCGGGTATCAAAAAACGCTTCATTAAGTGTGATGATGTAAGTTTATTAATTTCTATATGCAAATATAAGCAAAAATAGGGAACCAAAGCAGGCTCAGAGTTGTTGAATAGATAAATAAGTGATAAATAAAGGCTCCACTCCGAGCCACTGATGCAGTCCANGCGACACGAAGTCGCTGCCTAAGGATAAAGGAGGTTGGAAGTGACCCCGCTGCTGAAGGTGAGATACTCTGAGAAACACACNAGCGAACCTTTGACTTTTTATCTCGAAGTCAGGTCTTCCTGCAATNNCTTTTGCGGTAGACCTGGCGCGGGCAAATAGCCCAGCTTTTATTCACGATGCGGTATAAAACCATTAAAAGGAGCTTCTCACGAGGCTCCTTTTAATGGTTTCCAATAGGTACAATTTCTAAGGTAAAAAAGATTGTTCTGGTTTGCGATGCAAAAATGGGGGTTAAAATTTATATAACAAAATTATTTGAGGTGTTATAAAACATTGTTGTAAAACATATTTTGATTGCTATCTTTGAAAGTGGAAGAGGTAGTATCTCGTGAAATGTGCTTAACAAAGAGTTTAAAATGCTTTATATATGATTGATTTACAATNAAAAAAGTGTGAGAGGACGTTGGAGGTGTGTGCGGGGGACCTGCGCAGTGTGTTTGCAGCCCGNGCCGGTGGTGCTGTCAGAGTCGAGTTGTGCTCGGGTCTTGCAGAGGGTGGCATGACTCCTTCGACCGGACTTATGCACGAGGCAGTGGAGGTTGAGGGTATTGCGGTGAATGTGTTGATACGCCCCAGACCCGGAGACTTTATCTATGGTGAGAAGGAGGCTAAGGTCATGCTCTACGATATAGCTGCCGCTGCCGAAGCGGGAGCCGACGGGGTTGTGATTGGAGCACTGACTGCGGATGGAGATATTGACGTGAGTCTTGTGGAGAGAATGGTCAAGGCCGCCGGAGGTGTGAGCGTGACTTTCCATCGCGCGTTTGATTTATGCCGTGACCCGATGGAAGCGTTGAATGTGCTGATGGATCTTGGTATCGACAGACTTCTCACGTCGGGACAGGCACCGACGGCGTTGCAGGGTACTGCATTGCTCTCGCGTCTGGTGTCGGCTGCCGGAAGCAGACTCACTGTGATGCCGGGAGGAGGAGTAAATGCAGGGAATGCCGCCGAGATACTTGACCGGAGCGGAGCGCATGAGATACATGCTTCGGCAAGGCAACCGATAGCATCGGAGATGCGGTTCAGGAGGGGGGATGTGTCGATGGGGGCTGCCGGTAATGATGAATATGCCACATTATCAACATCGGAAAATCTTGTAAAGGAAATAGTAAACGCAATAAATAGATGAACATAACCAAAACGATAGTGGCCGCGATGATGCTCGGTTGTGTGGCCGCTGCAAGCGCATCGGTCAATGATGACTACAAGGCCCGCCGCGACTCGATGAAGAGTGTGGCTATGCATAGCGAGGTTTTTGAGAGGAGTCTTACCGCGGATCAAAGAAATGCCCTGGAGTTTCTATATGCCTACATGCCGCTGCCTGATGTGACGGATTACAGTGGTGACTTCTTCTTGAGAAATGTGAATCAGACACTGAAAACACGCGATGAGATGCCGTGGGGCGCGAAGATTCCTGACAGGGAGTTTTATCATTTTGTGCTTCCGTTGCGAGTGAACAACGAACCTCTTGACGAGAGCCGCATGGTGTTTTACGAAGAACTACGTGACAGGGTGAANGATCTCNCGATGGCNGATGCTATACTGGAGGTGAATCACTGGTGCCATGAAAAGGCGACCTATCAACCGTCGGATGGCCGCACGCATGCTCCGATGATGACCGTGTATACGGGCATAGGGCGTTGCGGCGAAGAGTCGACGTTCACGGTGGCGGCTCTCAGAGCTGTGGGTATCCCTGCCCGACAAATATACACTCCGCGCTGGGCTCACACCGACGACAATCATGCCTGGGTGGAAGCGTGGGCCGACGGAAAGTGGTACTTTCTGGGGGCATGCGAGCCTGAGCCTGTGCTTAACCTCGGCTGGTTTAATGATCCGGCATCACGCGGCATGATGATGAGCACCCGCGTGATAGGTGACTACAACGGAGANGAGGAGGTTTTACTGAAAGCACCGGGCTACACGGATATAAATGTAACAGAGAATTATGCTCCGGTTGATACGCTACATGTGACGGTGTCGGACGCATCGGGTAAAGCCGTAGCGGGTGCAAGAACGAGTTTCACGCTATACAATTATGCGGAGTTTTATCCGCTCGTGACGAAGACGGCTGACAAGAATGGTAACAGCTCTGTCGTTGCCGGGCTGGGTGATCTGCTTGTATGGGCCAGTGATAAGGAAGGAAATTTCGGATTTCAGAAGGCTACCGTCGGTAANGACCGGCATATTACGGTGCTGCTTGACAAGAANGGNGCGACAACGGGTAAGTGGGAGTTTGATATCATTCCACCTAAGGCGGGTGCTTCGTTACCTGCGGTGAGCGAGNAGCAACGCCAAGAGAANGACCGAAGAAAGGCTGCCGAAGATCAAATGAGAAAGGATCGGGAGGATGAATTGTTTGTGACTCCTGAGAAGGCTGTGGTTATTGCCACTAATACGGGGCTAAATGTTCAACGGGTAATGGATGTGATGGCGGACGCACGCGCCAACGGTGAGGTGCTTGCGGCTTTTCTTCAAGAAGTNCCNGCNGAGAANCGNTGGAANGCTNTGAAGCTNCTNGAACTCATNTCGATGAAAGACCGGTCGGATATAACGAAGGATATTCTGATGGATCACGCAGGTGCCTCTGACGATGAATGGGTGCTGAATCCTCGCATAGCCAATGAGTCGCTGACCAAGTTCAGGAGCGAACTTGCCAATGCTTACAATGATAATGATGTCAATAAGTTCAGGAATAATCCGGAAGAACTTGTTGCGGAGGTGGATAAAGCGATCGAGATCGTGACCCCGTGGCAGCCNAATACGGTGAGAATGTCGGCNGCTGAGGTTCACAACACNCGTCAGGCCGACGCTGTGTCGAGAAATATCTATTTTGTGGCTCTTGCACGAACCATGGGTATTCCGGCGCGTATTGACGGTGTGACCGGTAAGCCTCAATGGGGCAGGCGTAATGGAAAGGAAATAACTTGGCATGACGCGTCGTTCACATCAGATGTTCGGCCGGCGGCCCAGCCTCAGGGGAAACTCTGCCTGAAATTTGAGCCGATGGAGCATATAAGCGATGCGAAATATTACACACATTTCACTCTCTCGCGACTGGACAACGGTGTGCCGCAGCTGCTTAACTATGATGATGACGCAAGTTGGGGAAGCGAGTTCGCGGAACCTGTGACACTGGATTGCGGTCAGTATCTGCTGACAACGGGTCAGCGCCTGGCCAACGGCGGTGTGCTTGCAAGCAGTGAGTTGTTTGAAATCAAGCCTGACCGCACGACGGATGTTGATCTGACCATACGNCGCGATACTACAGCTGTTCAGGTGATCGGGTCACTAAATTCTGAAAGCATTTTCTTCAATAATGCTACNAATGCTGAAAGCTCGATTCTCGCGGCTACCGGACGCGGCTACTTCATCCTNGGCATGCTCACCGTGGGCGATGAGCCATCAAACCATGCNNTNCGTGACATCGCTTCGGTTGCATCGGANCTTGAGGCTACCGGCATTCCGATGGTGATACTGATTGAAGGTGCTGATGATGAGTCGGCGGCACGTTATCTTGCCGGTTTGCCNAAACTTCCTTCCAACGTCATACTCGGTCGTGATATAGACTCGTCAATNGCTAANGCGGTTAATGANGAGATGGAAACATCGGCAGCTCCGGTGTTTGTCATCGCCGATACGTTTAACAGAATAGTGTTCCACTCGTCGGGTTATACGATTGGACTTGGACAAAAGTTGCTTGACACGATTAAGAAATTGTAAAATGAAGAGAGATGAGATAGATTTCGGCGGTGAGTGGTGGACTACTCCCGCCGAAGATGAGGCCGGAAATCTGCTCATGGTGACTGGTCGTGAAGATATTGAGAAGTTCCGTAATAACGTGAGATTCAATATAAGGGTTGAGATATCGTGGAAATATGGTGGTGACGGTATGCCGTCGGAGACCGATGGCACGGCAGATCTTGTGGAACAGGCTGATACAGGATTGCGCACAGTGTTTCATAAAGATCCTGTGGCTGTGTTGACCGGAATTTTTACGGGTGGAGGTGAACGGACATGGGTGTTCTACACACTGTCGACTCATATTTTCCAGAAAAAGATCAATGAGGCTCTTGCCGAATTACCACTTCTGCCGCTGGAAATCACAGCCGAGAATGATCCGGAATGGGCTGCTTATGATGAGATGAACGAGTTGAAAGGAATGGCCAATTAACACATTTTGCCGGTTGAGAAGGCGGTATCTTTGTGGAAAAATTGCAGATTGAAATGTTGAATTTTCCACAGGTGGATGTCCGCGCCCTGACAGGCGCGGTTACTACAGAAATCGCGTGCTTTGCACGCTGAAAATGAGGACGCACGGGCCGTGCGTCCCTACTCTCGAAAGAGGGCGTTCCAAACACTGGGCGGTTAGCCACACATTGCACGGGCCGTGCGTCCCTATCCCCGGTAAAAAAATGGACGCACAGTTAGTGTGCGTCCATGCTCTCGTTAAAAACGTTTATGATACAATTATCCTGTCGGATCAGTTTATTTTCCGGTGTGGTTGAAGCTTTTGGATGTGAGTGGAACATTCTTCTCCATGGCAATGCGTGAAGTGGTGGGATATTCCAACTTGTCGAGTTCGGCCAGTGCGAAGCGTATATCGTCGAGTAGCTGATCGGCCATGTCGCGGCTGAATCCCTGCTTGCAAAGCACGCGCATCACAACCATCTGCTCAATATTGGCAGGCATTGTGTAGGCCGGTACCATCCACCCTTTCTGGGCGAGCTTGTCCTGAAGATCGTAGAGCGTCCATTTGGCGGTCTTCTGGTATTCCTCATCCATGCGCCATACGAATATCGGGTTGGGTACTTCTGACGAGTATGGCACAAATTCCTTCATGCTACCGATCTGCTCGTGTAGATATTTTGCAACCTGAATGGAATTGTACTGAACGTTCTTGTAGCCTTCAAATCCGAGACGTATGAACTGATAATATTGACCGAGAATCTGTGCGGCAGGACGTGAATAGTTAAGTCCAACCTGAGTGACTTCGGCTCCGAGGTAGTTGACGGTAAATGACATGTCGTCGGGAAGATACTTCTTATCCTTCCATACAACCCAACCGAGACCAGGGTAAACGAGGCCGAATTTATGACCTGACGTGCTGATGGAAAGTACCCACTTCAGTCGGAAGTCCCATTTCTTATCCGGCTCCAGGAAGGGGAGAATGAAGCCGCCGGATGCTGCGTCGATGTGGATGCAGACTTCGTTGCCGG
This sequence comes from Bacteroidales bacterium, assembly GCA_014800445.1. Lineage (GTDB taxonomy): Bacteria > Bacteroidota > Bacteroidia > Bacteroidales > Muribaculaceae > JAFLTL01. The sequence continues at coordinate 9,447 of JAAVGC010000005.1, forward strand.
TTTGGGCGTTATATTTGTCAAGAGCGGCATCAAGTGCTTCCACGTCGTCGTTCATACCACTCCATGTAACCCCAAGGATGGGCACAACGCAGATTGTGTTCTCATCGCAAAGACTGATGGCTTTGTCGATGTCGAGTGTGGGATGCTCAGGAGTCAGCGGGACAAGACGCATCTCTACGTCCCAGAATGTGGCAAATTTTTCCCATACTACCTGATAGGCTGTAGAGAGCACAATATTAGGTTTGTCGTAGGGTTTTCCTGCTTTTTTGTTTTTTTCTTTCCAACGCTTCAGTGCAGCAAGTCCGCCGAGCATACATGC
>JAAVGC010000006.1 GCA_014800445.1 Bacteroidales bacterium
GCTACCTGCGTCAGCCCCATCAGCGGACGCCGCATGGACGTCTTCACTACCGAACCTGGCATGATCATGTACACCGGTAACTATCTGCCGGGATTTCAGGGAATGCATGGTACCACTTACCCGCGTCGTAGTGCAGTGTGCTTTGAAACGGAATGTTACCCCGATACTCCTGCAAATCTGCATTTCCCATCGATAGTGCTTCGTAAAGGCGACACTTACACACAGACGTGTATTTACAAATTCAGCACCCAATTATGAAACTAAGATCAATAATAGCTGCGGCTATGTGTGTTGCGGCCGGAACGATGACGATGAATGCGCAGCGCAACTTCAACCGTCAGGGGCCTATAGACACCAACTCATTCAACATGATCGTGATCCCCGATCCACAGAACTATGTGAAGTTCGACTACAATCAACCTGTGTTGGAACTCATGACAGCATGGATTGCTAATCATGTGGACACATTGAATGTCAAGGCTGTGCTCTGCACCGGTGATCTGGTGGATCAGAACGAGTGTGTGGTTCCTCCGTTTCCCCGTTTCGGCAATATTTCAAGTCAGGCGCAGTGGGAATATGCTTCTCATGTGTTTGAACGTCTTGACAATAGAGTGCCTTATCTGATTGCTACAGGCAACCATGATTACGGTCAGCTACGTTCAGAGAATTCCATGACACGCTTCCCTGACTTTTTCCCGGTGACACGTAACAACAAATGGGAAAACACGCTTGTAAGCGGTACTTACAATCGTAATGGTCAGGCTACTATGGAGAATGTGGCGATGGAGATAAATGATCCCAACTGGGGAGATATCCTGGTGATCGCACTTGAGTTTGCACCACGTGATGAAGTGCTTGAATGGGCAAAAAAGCTGTGTGCAAGCGAGAAGTATAAGAATCACAAGGCGATGGTAGTCACCCACTCCTACATGAAGGGATATTCAAATGAGTATACTGGATATCACTATAAGATGCAGCCTGCCAACAATGGTAAACAGATATGGGAGAAACTCATTTATCCGTCGGAGAACATCGTGTTTGTGCTTTGTGGTCATGATGCTACTCCCAACGGCCGAAATGACTACTCAACCGGTTTCCGTACTGACAAGAATGTGGCAGGACGCGAAGTTGCCCAGATGATGTTTAACTGTCAGGCACTCGGCGGTGGCATGAGTGGTAACGGTGGTGACGGCTGGATACGTCTGCTTGAATTCATGCCCGATGGCGAGACTGTATCGGTACGCACCTATTCGCCTCTGTTCGGGTTCTCCGACAAGACAATGGATCAGGCGTGGCGGACAGAGCCGTACGATCAGTTTACGTTCAAGCTTAAATAAAAACATAGAACATGAGAAAAATTGTATTATCAGTGTTCTCATTATTCATAATGGCATTATCAGCACAAATCATGACGGATGACTCAAAAAAATGGGTGGAGGAGAGATCCTGGGCCAACGGCTGGGATGTAGCTCCTGACAAGTCGATAAACAGTGATGAGTTTTTCACCCAATATACCAAGAATAAGGAACTATGGGACGCTATGTTCAAGTTCTTGTCGGCTAATGATCTCAAGCAGATAGATCTTGGTGAGCATCAGATCGTGCCTGGACGCTGTTGGGCTATTGTGAGTGAATATACTCCTAAGACTACGGATAAGGGTAATATTGAAAGCCATAAAAAATTCATTGATCTGCAGTATGTGATGCATGGAAATGAAAAAATGGGGTTGGCTGACAGTGTGACGGTCAAAAAGGAATATAATCCTGACCGTGACGTGGCATTCTGGAATTCAGATGATGTCAGGTATTTCAATGCAACTCCTGAAAGCTTCTTCCTTTTCTTCCCTTGCGACATACATCAGCCTTCAGTTCAGGCCGATGGTGACGTGATGCAGAGCCGTAAGGTTGTCATTAAGATAGAATATAAAGATTGATAATTGATATGTGACTATACAGAGGTATAGATTGAGTTTAATGTAGGCGAGGGTGTGTCAAAAAGCAAGACACACCCTCAATTGTTTAATAGATCTCTGTAATCAGCTTTTTGATACTTAATATTAATTTGATTTAAGTCATCAAAACAGGGTCAGTTGCGGAACTCCCTTCTGGCTATTTTTTATGAATGTCGTTGTATTGCTCATATAAACAAAAAGTTATAAACTGCACTTCAAAAGCTTTTGTTTATATTTTCAAAGGTCAATTATTTTTTTACATTGTATACATTTTTACAGCTCTCTTGCTAAGAGAGAACAGCTTCCTTAATAAATTGTATGTCTGAGTACTACAACGCGTATAAAGGCCGATTGTAAAACATCATTTGATACTTATTTAGAATATTCTCAAAAGAATAATAGAGGAAATATATTTAAAGATAAATGGACACTCTCTTGCTAAGAGATTGAGAAAAAATATAATATTACGTGGGTTAGATTTTTATAGTAATTTGTGAAAATTAGTTACTAAGTTTTATAATGTGTTTAATTAAATTGCAATAAAATCGTCCTTGATCATGCAATATAGATATAATGGTTCGATAAGTGTTCGTGGGTAAACACGAGATTTGCTTATCAAATATTAAAAAAAGCATATTTCGGCTTGGAAATTTTACGTAGAAATACATCGATGATGCAAAATTTGCACAGACCTATATGTTGCGGAATAATTACAAACAAGATACAAAATACCGATTTTAACACTTGAGTTATTACAATGTTGTGTTATTTTAATATTTGATAAAGATTTTTTCACGTTTTATTTGGCGTTAACATTTCTTTTACTACTTTAGCGGCTGGACTAAGTATCTCTTAGCAAGAGAGCATTAAAAAAGAGATACTTATTAGACGTATTGAACGGGAATTTCTGTCCCCGCCCGACACATCTTTTGTCTGTTTAATCAAACCATATCAATTATCAACTAAATTTCATTAATGTGAAAACGACTTTGGGCTTCAAAGCAATGATGGTCGCACTGTTAGTGACATTTTTCAGCCTGCCGCTCGCCGCGCAGACTATAAAAGTCACCGGTACGGTCATTGACAGTTCCGATGAACCTCTCACCGGAGCAACAGTCATGGTCAAGGGCACNCAGGACGGTGCCTCGACAGATTTCGACGGTAAGTTCACTCTCAACGCTCCCTCGGACGGTATTCTTGTTGTAAGCTATATTGGCTACACTACCAAGGAAGTGAAGGTAAACGGCCAGACAGACATCACTATTGTTCTCGAAGAGAATTCAACGGTTCTCGATGAGGTTGTTGCCGTGGGTTATGGCACACAGAAAAAAGTAAACATGACCGGTGCGGTCGCAGCTGTCGATGGCAAAGCCCTTGAGGACCGCCCCATAACCAACGTTACCAATGCTCTNGCCGGTCTCGCTCCGGGTCTCGCNGTAACAAATACNGGTGGTAACACTCCCGGTTATGAGTCACAGACAATCCGCGTCCGTGGTACAGGAACATTCAATGATTCGGCTCCTCTTGTAGTTGTCGACGGTGTAACTGGTGTTTCGCTCAGCGACGTTAACCCTCAGGATATTGAGTCGATCTCGGTTCTTAAGGACGCGGCTTCGTCGGCGATCTACGGTTCACGTGCNGCCAACGGTGTCATNCTCATNACCACAAAGAAAGGTAAAGANGGNCAGTCACCGCGTCTCACTTACTCGATGAACCTCTCGTTTGAGACCGCGGCAAAGCGTCTTGATTTCGTGACGAACTATGCCGACTATATGGAACTCATCAACCTCGGCCGTCGCAACGCCGGTATGGCTGACCGTTTCTCTCAGGGTAAAATCGACGAGTGGCGCAACGACAACGGTGCTCANCCCGACGTTTACCCCAACAANGACTGGCAGNACTTCATCTACCGTAATCCGAGCGTGGTTCAGAACCACAACATAACCGTGATCGGTGCGTCGTCAAATGTCCGCTATAACCTCTCGGCAGGCTACATCCATAACCCGGGTCTCGTATACGGATCTAACTATGACCGCTACCAGATCCGTTCAAACATCGAAGTTGATGTGAAGCCTTGGATCAGCGTGGGCATGAACACATTTGCTTATCTTGATCTCAACAACCCATCGGCCGATAACAATGCCGCAGGTGGTGACGTGATTTTCGGTACCGGCGCTCTCTGCACACCTCCGGGCATGACCTACTATGACAAAAAGACCGGTCTTTANGGCGGTATGCAGAATCCCGAGGATGTCACAGGCAACCAGAACTATAACCCCTATCGCCGTAACTGGTTCTATGACGAAGGACACCGCACCCGCACCCGTCGCATTGTGCCGAAACTCTATGCACGCATCAAACCGTTCANAGGCCTGACCATCACCGGAAGCTATACCTATAACTGGTGGTCNCGCTTCAANGAGTACATTCTTCAGGACAAGGATCTATATCGTTTCATGCTTGACGGTGATCCCATCGTGGTTCGTGCCGGCCTGATCGACCCCTACAACGTACGCTATAACTATAATACAAANATGCGCAACAGCGATCTTATCGCTGAGTATACCAATAAGTTCTTCAATAACCGCCTCGACGGTACAATCATGGTAGGTACTTCTAACGAGTACTACAAGTATGATTGGGACACTTATGGACTTCAGTATCCCACCGATCCCACTCTACAGGATTTCACGACTTCGGTTTACTCGTCGGCTATGCGTTCAAACGGTGCCGCAACCGAATGGGCGATGCGCTCATGGTTCGGCCGACTGAATCTCAACTGGGAGGACAAGTATCTCGTCGAGTTCAATCTCCGTGCCGACGGTTCGTCGCGCTTCTCACCCGATAACCGCTGGGGTATCTTCCCGTCAGTATCACTCGGCTGGCGCATGACCCAGGAGGAATTCATGAAGAATATCGACTGGCTCAATCAGTTGAAGGTGCGTGCATCGTATGGTTCGCTCGGTAACAACGCTATCGGCAACTACGCTTGGCGCTCGCTATATTCAGCAGCTTACTACACTCTTAACGGCACTAAGATCGCAGGTCTTGCACAGACATCTATCGCCAACAACAACGTGAGCTGGGAGACCACCTACATGACCAACTTCGGTGTTGACTTCACCATGCTCAACACCCGACTGACAGGTACTATCGAGGTCTTCAACAAAGACACCAAAGGCATTCTTGTGTCACTTCCCGCTCCTCTTGAGTCCGGTTCGTCAAGTAAGCCCGCTGTAAACGCCGGTGAGGTACGTAACCAGGGTGTTGACTTCAACGTAACTTGGAATGACAACATCGGTAAAGTTGGTTATACCGTAGGTGCAAACTTCGGTTATGTGAAGAATAAGGTCATGAAATTCCGTGGTGATGTTCCGTCAATCAGTGGTGTTTACAAGAGCGTAGAGGGCAAGCTCGTCAACCAGCTCTATGTGATGCATGTTGACCGTATCGTGCGTGACGAGAGCGACATGGCGTATGTAAATCAGCTTATTGCAACGGCACACGAGAAACATCTGGCCGATCCGAATTTCCCTGAATATTTTGCTTCATATACGAAGCCAGAGCTTGGTGACTTCCTGTATGCCGATACAAATGGCGATGGTAAGCTTGACTCGAATGACCGCATTGAGATCGGCAACGGTAACGCCCCGACTTTCACCTACGGCTTCAATCTTGGTGCTACATGGAACAACTTTGACTTCCAGATGCTCTTCAACGGTATAGCCGACTATGACGTTTACTGGAACAACCAGGCATGGCGCTATACAACTGTGGATGGTGAGCAGCTTAACAAGGTTATTACTGACAACGCCTGGACACCGGAGAATCCTTACAATTCGAAGTATCCGCGTCTGCTCAATAGCTCTGACGGCCGCAACCAGATCGCCAGTGACGCATTTGTGTTCAGTGGATCTTATCTGCGCTGCAAAAACCTCACTATCGGTTATAACCTGCCTTCCAACTTTGCCAAGAGCATATATCTGGAGCGCTTCAGACTCTACACCAGTATCGACAACCTTTTCACAATCTCCAACTTCCCCGGTTTCGATCCTGAATTAAGCACTGTAGGTTATCCCACTGTCCGCGCTTACTCTGTAGGTATTGATATCGCATTCTAAACAAAGAATACTCAAATGAAAAAATCATTATATATTTCCCTCTTTGCCGCCGGAGCGCTTCTGCTTGGCTCCTGCGAGGATCTTGACATAAAGTCGGGGTCACAGATGGACGAAACAACATTCTGGCAGACCGACACGCACCTGAAGCAGGGTGTGATGGGTGCCTACAATGCAATCAGAAGTGACTGGGCTTTCGGTTTTGATTTCACCCTCGACCAGATTACCGATCTCTATGACGGCCAGTCGCCCCACAGCGACATTGTGCGTGGTGTGAACTTCACTTCCACGAGTGGTTCGGTACAGAACTACTGGACATATCTCTACGAGGTNGTTCACCGTACCAACACCGTTATCCGCAACGTGCAGAGCAATTGTGGTCCCGAGGTAACTGAAAGTCTCAAACCTCAGGTTATCGGTGAGGCTAAGTTCATGCGCGCCATGGCTTACTTCCGTATGCTCAATTTCTGGGGTGGTGTGCCTTACTATGATGAGACATGCATCATAAGCCAGGAGTTTCAGAACCTCAGCAATCCGCGCGAGACAGCCGATGTGATCCGTGGTCATATTATCGACGACCTCAATGACGCAGTTGCATCACTTCCCGTGAAGTGGGGCGATGCCGACTATGGTCGCGCTACAAAGGGTGCAGCTCTCGCTCTCCGTGGTAAGGTATATCTCTATAANCAGGAGTGGGATAAAGCCAAAAATGACTTNGCAGAAATCGTCAACAATGCCTCGACTTATGGTTACGAACTCGAAGGTGATTTTGACGCACTCTTCCGTCATTACGGCACAAGCCACAGCCCGGAGATTATTTTCGGTATTCAGGGTGAATTTGGTGCAACTGCATCAGCTGGTCTGCGAGTTAATAGTTATATTGCCTCCAAGTCTTCAATTCAGCTTCTTGGCGATGACCACATGGTGCCTTCTCCAAAATATGTAGACATGTTTGAGAACAATGACGGTAGCACATTCAAGTGGAGTGACGCATATCCAGGTCATCCCGAAAAGATTACCGACGCTGTAGATTTCCGTAAGAAGATCCTGCGCGTGGCTATCGATGATAAAGCAACAGAGATTGTAGATTATCTTGATTGCGATACTGCTAAAGTCAATGCGGTGTATACCTCTACCCGTGACCCGCGCCTCGCCGCTACGGTAATCACTCCTTATTCGACCTATCTCGGTTCGACTGCCGACAAGAANCCGATGATGAAATGGTTTGTACTTGTAGACGCAGCAAAGGGTGGTTCTCCNCTNTCNGCTGCNAANTTCATGACTTCAAATAGCCAGGGTAAGAATGCGTACTTCTGCCGCAAGCTGCTTCCTACCGGAAACCTCAATGGCGANTGGAACAGCGGTACATACTCACCTTATGAGTTCCCTCTGATTCGTTATGCTGATGTTCTGCTCATGCTTGCAGAGGCCTATAATGAACTTGGCGATCTGAATAGCGCTGTAACAGAGCTTAATAAAGTGCGTGCCCGTGTTAATATGCCTGGTCTGAACAGCGGCGCAAGCTGGCTGGCNGTCGGTTCAAAAGACGAGATGACACAGCGCATCCGCAACGAGCGTGCTTATGAGCTTGGCGGTGAAGGTCAGCGCTATTTCGACCTGAAGCGTTGGGGTATTCTTGCAGAGTCGATCAGCGATGCTCTGACAGTATACGGTGAACTCTACTATACCCGTGAATTCCAGGATCGTCAGGTGACATGGCCTATTCCAAACGTAGCAATCGAGCGTAATCCCAACCTCGTTCAAAATACAGGCTGGTAATGATTTGAGTTTAAAGACAAAATACTAGCTTAAAGAGGGTGCTTGTCGTGATGACACGCACCCTCTTACTATTAATATTTGGAACTCACGTTGCTTAACGTGTATTGGTGGATTGACTAACTATTTGTGGTTACTTTTGCGGCGGGGAGGGGTGATGTTGTGGGCGAAGAGAGCCTTGGCAATGTCGGTACGATGCAGTCGTTTCAGTGAACGCTCGATGTCGGCGCGATAGTTGCGGTCATACCAGAAGAAGTATCGTCGCTGAGCAAGCTTTTCTTCGGGTGTGTGAGCAGTGAAAATGCGCTCACCTGTGTAAGGATGCACTCCGGAGTAGTATATCTCGGTAGCGAGCGTCATGGGGGTGGGTGTAAAATCCTGCACCTGTTCGAGGTGNAAATCAAGTTGCTTGGTCTTTACAGCAAGTTGGGCCATATCGACCTCTGTGCATCCCGGGTGGCTGGATATGAAGTATGGTATAATCTGNTGTCGCAACCCACAACGCCGGTTTACATCATCGAATATATCACGGAATCGNTAAAACTGGTCAAATGATGGTTTGCGCATNATATTCAGAACGTGATCCTCAGTGTGCTCGGGTGCGACTTTCAAGCGGCCTGAAACATGATGTTCGATAAGNTCGGAATTATAGCGCCGGTTNGTGGCATCTATATCGNTNTTACCGGTGCGGTGCATTGACAAGTCGTAACGTACACCGGAACCTATAAAGGATTTTTTTATACCTGGCAATGAGTCTACTGCATGATANATGTCGAGNAGCGGCCCATGATCAGTGTTGAGGTTGGGGCATGGGGCGGGATGCAGACATGAAGGTCTCAGGCACTTTGCGCATATCGAGCGNTCACGTCCCCCCATGGCATACATATTGGCCGATGGGCCTCCGAGNTCNGAGATGTANCCNTTGAAATCGGGCATCTNTGTGACGGCTTTNACCTCACGCAGNATTGANTCTTTGCTNCGNGAAGCNATAAATTTACCCTGGTGGGCCGATATGGTGCAGAATGCACATCCTCCGAAACAACCACGGTGCAGATTGACCGAATGGCGTATCATATCATANGCAGGTATGGTCTTGCCATTGTAGCGTGGATGAGGCATGCGTGTGTAGGGAAGATCAAACGATGCGTCGATCTCACCACGTGTCATAGCGGGGAGCATCGGGTTGATCAGTANGGCCTTACCGGCTTTGCGATAGGCTTGCCACAGACGTGTATCGGGGTGCAGCCGGTTGCTTTGCTGTTCGATGTGCTTGAAATTGGCCGATTGCAGCCGGGGATCGCGCAGAGCGTCTTCCCATGAGTTCAGAACGATGTCGTTTGTTTTGTCGGGATTATCGGGAAGACTGTCGATCGGCAGCAATACTGCGGTCTGCGGTACATCGGTCATNTCTTTCACGTTTTCNCCGCTTTCCAGNCTTCGTGCGATCTCAACAATAGGCTTTTCCCCCATTCCGTAGATGAGCAGATCGGCCGGTGCATCGAGCAATATAGATGGGCGCAACCGATCTTGCCAGTAGTCGTAGTGCGACAGGCGGCGCAGCGACGGCTCTATGCCGCCTGTGATTATGGGAGTGTCAGGAAATAGGTCACGCAGGATTTTTGTGTAGACTATCGTCGGATAGTCGGGACGCATACCATGACGTCCGCCCGGCGTGTACGCGTCATCAGAGCGTAGCCGTCGTGCAGCTGTATAGTGATTGACCATCGAGTCCATCGCACCGGCACTAACGCCGAAAAACAGTCGCGGCGCACCGAATTTACGGAAATCGCGGAGATCATCGCGCCAGTTGGGTTGCGGAACAATCGCCACCTTATATCCGGCAGCTTCAAGTGTGCGTCCGATCACGGCCGCCCCAAACGACGGATGATCCACGTATGCGTCACCTGAAAAAAGCACTATATCGACANAATCCCAGCCGCGTGCTTTCATCTCTTTTACTGAAGTGGGAAGCCACAGTCCCGTGTCCTTGCGTATATCCATTCAGAGTGTCTGATGTAATGACATTATGCAGCGTGCGCAGTCAAATTTTATGGAGTAACGTATGCCACGACCTGTGTCGAGTGTCAATGGTTCCGGAAGATCGCGCCCTTGTGGTGTGCGCAGGCATCTGCCGAGTTCCCTCCTGATACAGTAGCGGCACTCCATGACTTGCACGGAGTTCTTCGGACGTTCGACTTCGACAGCATGTTCGATCTCTGCTACTCCATGATCGTGGTAGAAGTTCTCAGCAAGTCGGTTGGCTACATTCAGGCGGTATGTCGCCTTNTTGCCATCAGGAAACTTTACAGCAGTCTTTGCGGGTAACCGTCGCTCCATTGGCCGGCGTGCATGCCATGATGTGTCGAGAGCACTGATTGCCNTGCGCCGTAGCATTGTGAGAGTAGAAGCTGGTATGAAAAGCCACGGATCCACTGTGTCATCAAGGTTTTTAAGACGATATGAAGTATCACCAAGTTTGTCAAGTACGCGTATGCGCTGTTGGGTCTGTTGACTGCGGGCGGGTTGCAGCGGTTGATCAAGCATGATTGCCGATGATGCCGAGCAGCCACGCTCGTCGGTGAGATCAAGCACTATCATCGTGCTGCCGACAGTTCGGAGTGTCATGTTGACACCTATTGTTCGCCGNGCTGTGTCGCGTGCCAGCGCATCGTTCCATGCTTTGTCACTATTGCGATATATCGTCATGCCGGCTTTGAGTCCTGCGGGCATTGTGGCAGGGTAGATGCGGCTTCCATCGGCACGGTTCACGCGAAAACCGTCGTAAGTACCATCGTTGCGGAAGAAGCCGAGACCGTCACCATTTGCAATGATAACATTACGGTCNGACCTNACCACGATGTGATTGTTGGCGATGTTGGAAACAGTGCCTATGCGTGTGCCGGTCATCTTGGGAGTGTCGATGCACGCCATCTCAGCATGTTGCTTCGCAGGGAAGAGATAAGTTGTGAAGCCGCGGTTGAAACTGCGGTTCACGTCAGGAGCGAACACAATTTCGCTTCTCCCATAGCTGCTGCGGATGTATCGTCCGCCCGACGATGCTACTATGTCGTCAAGTGCCTGGCTGTAGGCCGCTACGGTATTTTTTACGTAGGCTTCATCCTTCAGGCGACCTTCGATTTTGAANGATGATACCCCGGCATCGGCCATTTCGCCGAGCATTGTCAAGCGGTTCATGTCACGTAGCGACAGCAGATGTTTCTGCTTAACGACTCTGTTGCCGTTGCCGTCGAGAAGGTCGTAAGGGAGACGGCACATTTGCGGACATTCGCCGCGGTTTGCGCTGCGGCCGGTTGCCATAAATCCGGCACGACAGTCCCCGCTGTAGCTCACACATAGCGCTCCATGACAGAATGCTTCCAACGGCACGTCAACGGCATTGCTGAAAGCCTTAATTTCATCGGGCGACAGCTCTCGTGGAAGTACTATCTGGCTGAAACCCACGTCCTGAAGGAAACGCGCACGTTCAGGTGTGCGGGTGTCGCATTGGGTGCTTGCGTGCAACGCTATGGGCGGGATATCAAGACGCAGCAATGCCATGTCCTGAACGATAAGGGCATCGGTGCCTGCATGATAAAGTTCGGCAACGAGTTTCTCGACATCTCTCAGTTCGCTGTCGTATATTATAGTGTTGACTGTAGCATAAACCTTAGCTCCATACTGGTGTGCGAAATCAGCTACGCGTCGGAAGTCATCTATGGGATTTGAAGCGGCCGCACGTGCTCCGTGGCTCGACGGACCCATATACACCGCATCGGCTCCGTGAAGTATGGCCTGAATCGCAGTGGAAGCATTGCGGGCGGGAGCAAGCAGCTGAAGCTTACGTGGAGATGATGATTTCAACGGGAAGGAAGTTTATTTATAGGGTGTGTCGGGCGACACGAAGTTATTTATCCAGTTTGAAAAAAGCAGCTGTGCATGCGAGCGCCATCTCACCACAACCTCTCCCTTGTCAGGATCATCGTTGCGGTAATAGTTGGCGGGTACTTCCGGATGTATGCCCACCGAACAGTCACGACGATACTCATAGTCGAGGGTCATGGGGGAATATTCNGAGTGTCCTGTGACAAAAATCTCTTTTCCGTCAAGTGCCGTCACGATGTGGATACCGGCATCGTTGCTGTCGGTAAGNACTGTTAAGCGCTTATCACTTGCGATAGCTTCTTTGTCAGGTTCGCTGTAACGGCTGTGCGGAACAAGAAACTCATCATCAAAACCACGGAGAAGCGGGTGGCCATGCTCCAGTATGCGATGCCTGAATACACCTGAGATCTTCCGTGGAAGCATCACNTTGCTGATTCCATAATGATGGTATAGTCCGGCAAGAGCCCCCCAACAGATGTAGAGTGTGGATGTGACATGTGTGCGTGTCCAGTTCATGATATCCTGAAGCTCCGGCCAGTAAAGCACATCTTCAAATGCTTTCTTCTCCACAGGCGCACCGGTGATGATAAATCCGTCGTAATACCGATCTGTTATCTCGCTCCATCTGAGATAGAATCTGTCGAGATGCTCATGCGGAGTGTTGCGTCCGCGATAGGTCGAAGTTTCGATCAGGTCTACTTTTATCGGTTGGGCTGATGCCGAAATAAGACGCAGGAGATCCACCTCGGTCATCTCTTTCAGCGGCATAAGATTCAGGATCCCTATATGCAGAGTGCGTCCTGTGACAGCATTTGTTTCGCCACAGGACTGCAGATTGATGTTTTCCCCACGGAGGGTGGTGATTGCCGGAAGTTCTGGATTTACAATTACAGACACTTGTTTTTGTAGGGTCGTTTAAATCACTTTATTCGTAATCCTCTGGTTCGATATCCTCGTCCCAGATGTAATCGTCGTCGAGAGGTATTTCCTCTTCATCTTCAGTTTCCGGCTCTGGATTCTCGAAGATAAACTCATCCTCCTCGGCAACACGGTGGCGTATGTCGAGCGGGCGATGGGTGATTGGAGTTTCATCGCTCAAAATGCGGTTGCGGTCATCAGTTATGGCACGCCAAAGCACATCTTTGAGATTTGTCAGTCCCTGCCCGGTAACNGAGGATATNAANACATGTGGAATATCTTTAGGNAGCGTTGATGCTATTTCGGCAATTAGTTCGTCATCGAGCATGTCGCTTTTTGAGATAGCAAGTACGCGTTCCTTCTCCATAAGCTGTGGGTTGAACTTTTCAAGTTCACGGAGCAGTATGTTGTATTCCTCAACAATGTCATTTGCATCGGCAGGTACAAGGAACAGCANCACTGCGTTTCGCTCTATGTGACGCAGAAAACGCAATCCAAGTCCCTTCCCTTCACTTGCACCCTCGATGATNCCGGGAATGTCGGCCATCACAAAAGAGCGGTTGTCGCGGTATGACACAATGCCNAGCTGAGGTTCCATGGTCGTAAACGGGTAGTCGGCGATTTTGGGACGTGCTGCCGATATAGCTGACAGAAGTGTGGATTTTCCTGCATTTGGGAATCCTACGAGACCAACGTCGGCAAGCAGCTTCAATTCAAGAACCACGCTTTTCTCAATAGCCGGTTCTCCAGGCTGTGCGTAGCGTGGCGTGCGGTTTGTCGCTGACTTGAAATGCCAGTTGCCGAGTCCGCCGCGGCCTCCTTTGAGCAACTTGATTTCCTGCCCGTCATCGGTTACTTCAGTCAGGTATTCACCGGTTTCGGCGTCAAACACAACTGTTCCGCATGGAACCTCTATTATAGCATCCTCGCCGTCCTTGCCGAAGCTTCGTCCGCCGGTTCCTGATTCTCCGTTACCGGCAAAGACGTGTCGGCGGTATTTGAGTGGAAGAAGTGTCCACATGTTTTTGTTTCCGCGGAGTATGACGTGACCGCCGCGACCGCCGTCACCACCGTCGGGACCTCCCTTAGGTATATATTTGGCACGATAGAAATGGCGTGAGCCGGCACCGCCCTTACCTGAGCGGCACAAGATCTTTACATAGTCTATAAAGTTTGATGAAGGCATAAGATAAAAACTTTATTAAAGAGTAACGATATGTTTTATGTATAACGTCGGGAAGCCTGAAAAAGCCGTTTATTAAGTAAAAGTAAGAAATTTTATTTAAATGAACCATGTGGCACCTCTGTTGGTTTCTTAATTATAGTTAATGCAAGAATCAAAACGCCGAGAAAAAACATATTTATGGGAGCACAAAAAAACATTGCAGGGATTAAGAAATATACAGCAGCGGCATTAGGTATACTCATGGCATTCACAGCGATTGCAGGTGAACAGTCGGACAGTATTGCTGACAGTCGTGATATTGCGCCCGTATCGGTGGGGCTGGTGCTCAGTGGCGGAGGTGCCAAGGGTATTGCCGAGATAGGTGTTATCAAGGCGTTGGAAGAAAACAATATACCTATTGATTACATCACGGGTACCTCTATGGGAGCGATCGTAGGCGGATTGTATGCAGCCGGTTATACTCCCGATGAAATGATTGAGCTTATACTCTCGCCCGGATTTGCCAATTGGTCAACCGGTCAGATAGATCCTTCGTTGCGGTACTATTTCGGGAGTACAATCACACGTCCTGAAATTGTGAGTCTTAATCTGAGTCTGAAAACCGATACGGCTTCTTCGGTACTCCCTTCAAGCCTGATTTCGCCTCTCCCGATGAACTTTGCATTCATGCAACTGTTTGCTGCATACACAGCTCAGTGCGGCAGCGATTTCAATAAACTGATGGTGCCATTCCGATGTGTGACTTCTGATGTTTATGCAAAACATAAAGTAGTGCTCTCAAAGGGTGANTTCGGTGATGCCATCCGTGCTTCAATGAGTTTCCCGACNGTGTTTCAACCGATAGAAATTGATGGATTTCTTGCTTTTGACGGCGGAATATATGACAACTTCCCCGTGGATGTGATGCGTCATGATTTCGCTCCCGGCATAATGATCGGAGTGGATGTCTCCGGGCCTAACGGGCGCACGCCGCAGTACAATATCGTGCAGCAGCTTGAAGATCTGATAATGCAGGACAGTAANTATGAGGTTCCAGCGGCTGAGGGCATAAGGATCAAGATTCCTGCCGATGGCACTACTCTTCTTGATTTTCCCAATGCCAAGGCGATATGCAAGCGNGGATATGACAAGGCNATGGAGATGATGGATTCAATAAAGAGTCGCGTCGTTTCACGTATACCGCCAGAATCACGTGACTTGAAACGTGCTGTGTTCAAATCAAAAACGCCCTATGTCGTATTTGATTCTGTACATGTCGAAGGTGGTACCCCCCGACAGAACGAGTACATCAAATATCTCTTTACAAGAAATCACGCCGATACATTCGGTCTCGAACATGCCAAGCTTGCCTACTACCGTGCCGTAACCTCCGGNAANCTNCGAAATCTCGTACCCCATGCAGTNTACAATGATTCCACCGNATATTTNACTCTNGATATGAAAGCAACCGTTAAGAACAATATCAATGTGGGTATTGGCACTTATCTTACCTCATCCACAAATAGCATGGTTGTCCTTTCGGCCGGTTATAANTCGCTGGCACTTCGGAGTCTTGATGTGGATTTCAACGGTTGGCTNGGGCAAAGTTATCTGGCAGCAGCTGCCAATGGAAAAATGTTTATGCCCACGTCAGTACCATCGGCGATAACCCTTAACGCTGTGGTGTCATACAGGAGNGAGCATCAGAGCGACAAACTATTCTATGAACGTAATAATCCGGTATTCATACGTCANTTTGAAGCGTTCGGGCGTGCCGGCTATGCCTGGGCACTCGGGCGCACCGGTGAGATGAGTTTCACAGCGGGCTACGGCTATCTTCGTGATAAACATGCCACAACCGGTGANTCGCTCACCGTAGATAAAGGTAAGGATGTTATAAACTTCAGTCTTGGNCAGGCAGCGGTAAGGGCAGTATCAAACACGCTCGACAATGAGATGTACCCCACGACAGGACATAAGTATGGATTTGTAGGTATGGGTGTTGTAGGTGATTACTCTTTGCGGTCGGGTGTCGATCCAACCCGCGATATCAACAGCCGGAACACAAAGTGGCTTCAGGCAGAAGTGAATGTTGAAAAATATTTCAGCCTTGGCCGACATTTCTCTCTGGGAGTTGAGGCAAACGTGCTTGCATCTACGAGGAAGATGCTCGAGAATTACAATGCTGCTTTAGTGACTGCGCCGGGATTTAATCCTACTCCGGCAAGTTATAATTCGTTTCATCCGACATTGCATGCCATGAGCTATGCCACAGCAGGAATTATTCCGGTGGTTAAAATCACAGATAACCTTCAGGTGCGTGGTGAGGGGCACATGTTCATGCCATTCAGGGCGATTGGTTGCGGAGCTGACGGACGTGCCGTTCAGGGACGTTGGTTTAGCGACCCGCGCTGGTTTGGAGAACTCTCGGTTGCATATAACTTTCCATTCAAGGCCTCACTTGCCGGTTATGTGAACTACATTGATGCCCCTGGCGATCGCTGGAATGTTGGACTGACTTTTGGCCTCTTCTTCCTCGCACCCCAATTCCTGCGTTAAGCATTATTAACAATCGAGGGCTGTGTAATATAGATTTCATACTCTATTTTTGCCAACGAAAATGATGGTGGACGATAACGTCGGTTATAGAAAAAAACCGTCGTAAGTCCTTAAAAGGGAACGGGGTGAGAATCCCCGACAGTCCCGCTGCGGTATTTCCCTCTTGCTTGTAAGAGAAGATCGCCGGTCAAGACACTGATTTCTATTCAGCGTCGGGATAGCCACTGGATATTGTAAAACATATCCGGGAAGGTACCGGAAATGGATCGGGAAGAGTCCGAAGACCTGCCATCGTTGATGTTCCGCAGGCAGATACGACAATAATCTGCGGAAGTAGTTTTACCTGAAAATTCTTTCGAGGATGAGAATGCAGGCCGATGGCACATACTGTGTGGTTATGTCGTTGCTTTTAGCTGCGACACTCTTTCTGTGTGCCGCCACCGGTAACGCTCAGATAAAGGTGGATACAACGCAGGTCGGGGCAAAAGCACTCGATGAAACTGTCGTGACCGCAAAGTTTGACAGAAAAACACTTCGCTCTGCCACACCTACATTCAACCTTGATAAAGAACGCATACTGCGAAATGGAGTGACCGACATTGCCGATGCGGTGCACAGGCTTCCGGGAGTCACATTGCGTGACTATGGAGGTGCCGGAGGCATGAAGACCGTTTCGGTGCGTGGACTTGGAAGTGCGCACACGGCTGTGGTCTACGACGGAATGCCTCTCTCCGATGCACAGAGCGGGTCTATCGATCTCTCCCGGTATTCTACCGACAATCTTGAGCAACTATCGCTTATCATCGGAGATAATGATGATATCTTTATCTCAGCAAAAGCTGCAGCCTCTCCCGCAACACTCTCTTTGTCGAGTCCCGGAATGACACTTGAGGGGAAGAATGTCGAGTTGACTTCGCAGATAAAGGCTGGATCATTCGGTATGGTAAGCCCATTTGTGCGCAGCATTGTGAGGGTTGGCAGCAGCGTGGCTTTGGGATTTACAGGGGAGTTTCTTCATGCAAAGAATGATTATCCGTTTGATCTTGTGAACGGAACTCTTGTCACAAGAGAAAAACGTGAGAACAATAAGATGAACTCAGGGCACGGTGAGTTTAACCTTCTTTGGAAGACACATCGCGACGGTGAATTGACTGCTAAAGTGTATTATTACGACAATGACCGGTTGCTTCCGGGGCCTGTAATGCTTTACAACGTCAGTCCGAACAATGGCAAACTGCGTGACCGCAACAGTTTCGCACAAGCCTCATTCATGCAACCTCTCGGTGAGAAATGGAAGCTGAGAGCCGCCGCAAAATTCAACTGGAGCGGATCGCTTTATACTGATATCGACTTGAAATATCCCGGCGGTTGCTTAAANGAGTTCTACTGGCAACGGGAAGTGTACGGTACTGCCCAGGTCATGTTTGNNCCCACCCGTGCATGGAGTTTTGATTATTCGGCGGATTATTCGTTCAATTCGCTAAACAGNAATGACCAGACGACCGATGTGCATCCCCGCCGAAACTCGGTGTTGCAGTCAATTACCGGTAAGTGGCGTTACGGGCGTGTAATTCTCACCGGTCGTCTCCTGCAATCGCTTTATCTAAACAGTTGCCGTGAGGGATTCACGCCACTGGTCAACCACAGTCGTCTCTCGCCTTCGGTCAGCCTTAACGTACGTTTGCTTCGCAGCGGCTTCCTTTACGGACGCCTGAGCTATAAAAATATCTTCAGAATGCCCACTTTCAACGAGGCGTTCTACAACCGGTATGGTAATCCATATCTTCGTCCAGAGACTACCGATCAGTTCAATGCCGGGCTCACATGGCAAGCTCCTGCTACCGGGTTGCTTCAGCAACTTGTTGTTACCGGTGATGTATATAGAAATTATGTGCATGACCGCATTGTGGCTATTCCACAGAATATGTTTATCTGGAACGTCACAAACCTTAACAGCGTGCATGTCACCGGGGCAGATGTCACTATCAACGGAACAGTCTCAATGGCTCGCAAGCATGATATTGTTGTGAGTGGCACATGGAGTTATCAGAGGGCAGAAATCAATGTCCCCGAGGATGATCCGGTTCATGGCTGTCAGGTTGCGTATATACCGCGCAATTCAGGGTCGGCTTCAGTTGCCTACGAAAATCCGTGGGTGAATTTGGTGGTGCATGGTCGCGGAACCAGTGACCGTTACACGGCTAATGCCAATAGTCCGCAGACTCTTCTTCCGGGGTATTTCGAGGCTGGAGCAACGCTATGGCGACGGTTTGCATTAGGCTGTGGATCGGTATTTGAAGTGCGTGCTGATCTGATAAATATGTTTGATAAACAATACTCGGTGATAGCCCGGTATCCAATGCCGGGGCGGTCATGGATGGTGACGCTGAAATACATACTTTAAAAACATATAGAGAAAACAAAGAATGATGAAGAAGTATTTTTACATGGCGGCTATTGTCGGGCTGCTCGGCTTTTCCGGCTGCTCTAATGATGAGGACGGCCCGGAACCTATCATTGATCCGGTGATGTATTCTACCGGCGCGTTTGTGGTAAACAGCGGCAATATGGGTAAGAATATCCCCGGTTCGCTGAGCTATTTTGATTATAGCACCGGCACTGTCACTAATAATGCTTTTTATGAGGCAAATGGCCAGTATGTGGGTGACACGTTCAATGACGGACTGGTATGGGGTGACAAGATCTATCTTGCTGTAGACAAATCTAATGTCGTTCAGGTAATGGATCGTGGAACACTGAAGCTCGAGAAGACGATCGAGATGGATGCTACAAAGTCAAATCCGCGCCGGCTTGCAGGATATGACAATAAAGTGTACGTCACACTTTTCACCGGTTATCTCGCACAGATCGATCCTGCCACAATGAGCGTTACGGCCACAGTAGAGGTCGGTCCCAATCCCGAGGCGGTAGTTGCCTATAATGACAAACTTTATGTGGCAGTTTCCGATGGATATAATTCCAAGGGTGGCTACTCTGAGGCATGCGTAGCAGTTGTCGACCCCAAGACCATGCAGGTTGTCAAGAAGATAGATGCCGGAATAAATCTCACGGATCTTGCAACAAACGGTGAGTCACTCTTTGTGTTGTCGTCGGGAGAATATGAGGCCGGAACATGGAAACAGATCAACTACGGCGTGAAGGAGATAAAGAATGATCAGGCTTCTGAGATTCTTTTCCCTGCCACAATGATGGGTATTAACGCCGAGACTCTCTATTATATCGATAACGGCTATATGGCTGATGCTGTCAGCTATGGAAAGTATGACATTGCTTCCGGCAAGACCTCGGCATGGATTTCGGGCAGTGACATAAAAAGCCCGTCGGGTCTTGGAGTCGATGATCTTACCAACTCTGCATTTGTTCTCAGTTATAATGTCGGAGAGTCGGGTTACGCTGACTATAGTGCCGCCGGTTACATGGTCGGGTATGACGGCGATGGAAAGAAAATCGGAACGTATAATGTCGGTATAGGTGCTGTNCGTATGTTCTTCAATCACCAAGAGAAGTGATGAATTTTGGAAANAAATAGGTATTATATAACAATAGCGGTTGTCTGTCTGTCGACCCTTCTCTTGGGAAGTTGTGTCGATGGAAGTCAACANGCGCAACGGGAGGGAGCGGTGACGCAGCTCCCTCTCGACCATGCGAAGAATATTCGTCTTTACAGTCACCCCGACGGTTGGGTCGAGGCTGAGATTATAAATCCATGGGACACCANATCCTTGTTGCAGCGAATTGCGATTGTTCCTGACAGTATTGATGTCCTTCCATCATCGGTGCCCGATGGAGCTACTGTAGTCTGGTCACCGTTGAAGCGCAGTCTTGTCACCACGTCGATGCATCTTAATCTTATATCGGAGCTTGGTGCAGAAACGTCTGTAGCCGGAGTGACTGATGCGGACTATATCCATCTCGACTATGTGCGTGACGGACTCGATGATGGCACTATTCTGGATTGTGGAGTCACAACAGCCCCCACGATAGAACGGGTGATTTCACTCACGTCCGATGGCATTCTTCTCTCTCCATACGAGCGGGGGGGCGATTATGGCAAGCTTACGAAGCTGTCAGTACCGATACTCTATACGGCCGACTATATGGAGCCTGATCCTCTCGGACGGGCCGAATGGATGAAATACTATGCATTGTTGTTCGGAAAAGAGGCGGTTGCCGACAGCCTTTTCGCCGCAGTGGAAAAATCATTCACCGAGATAAAAAACCGGGCGGAGAAAACTCTTCAGGAGGATTCCGTGCGTCCTAAGGTGCTGTTTGATCTTCCTTATCAGGGTGTGTGGTATGTGAGTGGCGGTAATTCCACAAATAATACTTATATCAGTCTTGCCGGTGGCGAAAATCCATTCTCGTCAATTGACAAGAAAACGGTGCCTATGGCTCCCGAGAGGGTTATTGTGGATGCGGGTGATGCCGACGTGTGGTTGGTGAGATACAATGACTTCACAGACCTCACTCGCGAACAGATGCAACGCGATAACCCCGTGGTATCGCAGTTCAAAGCGTTTCGTGAAGGGAACGTGTATGTTGCCAACACGGAGCAGATCAGATATTTTGAGGAGAGTCCCTTTCATCCTGATTATCTGCTGGGCGACATTGCCGGGATACTTCACCCCACGGGATCACATCCGCTCCGATATTTCAAAAAGCTCAAGTAAGATAATATAGCGTTACTCCGACAGATATTCCATGCAGAAAAGTGTAGATGTTGTCAATTGCTTCGGCAATATGCAGCAGGCGGCCGTGATCCTTAGGCTTCTCTCTCATAGATAAGTATTCTATCGTGTTCGACTGAGGGTCTGACCCATGAAAACAAAGAGCTTTCCGACACTAAGTCCACAGCTCTTTTCAATAATTCCTCCAACTCTTCTGTCATTGCGGCATACTTGAACAGGCTCACATTGTCATCAAAATTTACAAGGATGTCAATGTCGCTGTCCGCACGGGCTTCGCCTCTTGAGAATGAGCCGAATAACCAAGCTCTCTTAACAGGTTGCCCGGCAAAATACTTGCGTAATGTGCTTAATAGATGCTCGTTCATGATACACAAATATAGTAAAGAGTTTTTATTTCAATGCAAAATTGTCACGGAATAAAAATCGGCCATTCTGCTGTTTGTCATTTATGTGATGATTTGGTGGAATAGAGGGAAGTATGTTATATTTGTACTGGAATGAAGTGGTGCTGGACAGCCCGTTGAAAACTTTTCATACAGGAACATGCTTGACCAAAATACAAGAGAGGAAATCACGGCTCTTATAAAACGTGAGGTGATTCCCGCTATCGGATGTACCGAGCCGGTGGCTGTGGCGCTTGCAGTGGCAAAAGCATCCGAGACATTGGATGAACCTATTGCCCGCATAGAGGTTGCCCTTAGCGGCAACATTCTGAAAAATGCTATGGGGGTGGGTATTCCCGGAACTGGTATGATCGGGCTTCCCATAGCTATTGCACTCGGAGCTCTTGTGGGTAAATCAGAATATGGTCTTGAAGTTTTGCGTGATGTCGACGATGATGCCGTGGCACGCGGAAAGGCTATGATTGCCGATGGTGTAATATCTGTTTCCCATGCTCCTGATGCCCCTGACAAGCTATTTATTTCCGCTGTTGTCAGCGATGTTTCAGGTGAGCACACGGCAAAGGCGGTAATATGTGGCGGACACACTCACTTCGTGGATATTGAAAAGGATGGTGAAGTTCTGTTGCATGAAGATGTGGTTGCCGACTGCTCAGGTCAGCACGAAGATGTCTCGCTCACGCTTGAAACCGTGTGGCGTTATGCCGTACAGTCACCTCTTGAAGAACTTATGTTTATTAAGGAGGCCGAGCGACTGAACCGTGCGGCTGCCGAATGCGCGCTGAAAGGAACGGGCTTCGGGCATAAGGTCGGACGCATAATCGCCACTGCCGGTAAATCTTTGTATGGCAATACGCCGGCGAGCCACATGCTTGCAATGACAGCCGGGGCTTGCGATGCCCGTATGGCAGGCGAACCTGTAGCCGTGATGTCCAACTCGGGGAGTGGTAATCAGGGGATAACCATCACTCTGCCGGTCGTGACTTATGCCGAGGAGATCAACGCAACCGAAGAGCAGACGGTGAGAGCACTTGCACTCGCGCACCTCACGAGTATCTACATCAAGCAGTCGCTTGGACGTTTGTCGGCTCTATGCTGCTGTGTGGTTGCGGCTACCGGTGCATCCATAGCGCTCACTTATCTCATGGGAGGTGATTATCAGCATGGCAC
>JAAVGC010000007.1 GCA_014800445.1 Bacteroidales bacterium
GAGATACTTTTGCCCGAAAAATATGTGGAGCCGACGGTGGAGATCGGTGATGAGCTTGATGTGTTTATCTACACTGATAGCGAGGACAGGCTTATTGCCACAACAGAGACTCCTTTCGCCAAGGTTGGTGAATTTGCGTTTCTTCAGGTGTCGCAGGTCAATGAGGTGGGCGCGTTTCTTGACTGGGGTATATCGGGCAAAGATCTTCTTGTGCCGTTCAGCGAACAGAAGACACGCATGATGCGCGGTGGCATTTATCCTGTCTATGTATATCTCGATGTGACCTCGAAGCGCGTGGTGGCATCGACAAAGCTCGACAAGTTCTTGGGCAACACTATCCCGAAATACAAGCGTGGCGACAATGTGAAGGCGCTGGTTCTGCGTCATGAGGAACCGGGCTACCGCGTGATTGTCGACAATCTTTTCAAGGGGATAATATATGACAGTGACCTCTATAGTGAGATTGAGCTGGGTGAGACAATCGACGCTCATGTGAAACAGGTGCGCGAGGATGGAAAGATCGATCTCAGTCCGGGGCCCGATGCAGCATCGCGTGTGAGGGTTCTTGCTGAAAAGATCTATTATCTTGCCGAGGCCGGCAACGGCACCATGCCGCTCTCCGATGCCTCGACGCCTGAAGAAATCAAGTCGCTGCTTCAGTGCAGCAAAAAGGATTTCAAGAAAGCTGTGGGNTTCCTGCTNAAAAACGGTATAGTATCGCAGAGCGACGGGCGTCTCAACGTGATAGCGAAATGGAGTGATAAAATCGCACAATAATATATAAAGCTGATGGCAAAAGCTAAAGTAGGAGATATTGTTAGATTTCTCAACGCTGTGGGCGGCGGCGTGGTGGCACGCGTCGAAGGCAGCATGGTATATGTGGAGGATGAGGATGGTTTTCTCACCCCGGCTCTTGACAAGGAGTGTGTCGTGGTGGCTGATGCAGCCAGCCGGCAANCTGAGCCTCCCAAGGGAGTTGTGGCCGAGACTGACCGGCAGCGCAAGGCAACGCCACCAGTCACGCCGCACATAACGACTGTGCCCCAGCAAATCCCTGAAGAGAAATTCCATGAAACACCCGAGGGGGAGAAACTCAATGTCACACTCGCCTTTGAACCCCTTGATCTGCGGCAACTCTCGTCGACGACATGGGATGTGGTGCTCGTGAATGATTCCAACTATTATCTTTCGGTGTCACTGTCGTGTCGCGGTGCAGGTGATGAGTCGTGGACTTTTCTGCGCGCTACATCGGTTGAACCAGCCACACAGGTGCGTCTTGCCGAGGTGGACAGTACTGATATCCCGGCACTCGATTTCATTGCCGTACAATATATAGCGTATAAGACCGACAGCAGTTTCTCTATGAAGCAGCCTGCATCGGTCGAGCTGAAGATAGATACGACAAAATTCTTCAAACTGCACTGCTACAAGGATAATCCCTATTTCGATACCGATGTGATNGCTCACGAAATCGTCACCGACGATGTGCCTGCCGGAAAGAAAAAGGTGGATGTGAGCGCGTTGCGTCGCTCAATGCTCGCATCGAAAAAAGCCGCCGACATGCGTCCCGAACGTCGCCCGCTCATGAAGCGCCAGCGTCACCGCGATCCTGACCCGACGAAGGAACTTGTGGTGGATCTGCACATAGCAGAGTTGGTCGACAATGTGCGTGGACTCACTCCTGCCGATATGTTGAACCGTCAGATCGACGAATTCCGCGAGGTCATGGATGCCAATCTGCGTAACAAGGGGCGCAAGATAATCTTCATTCACGGCAAGGGCGAAGGAGTGCTCCGTGGTGCGCTTATCAAGGAGCTCACTCACCGATACAAAGGTCACGACGTGCAGGATGCATCGTTCCGTGAATATGGATTCGGCGCGACCCAGGTGATAATAAGATGATAATTTGTTTTACAGGTACAGGCAACAGTGCCGCGGTGGCTTCATTGCTGTCGCGGCATCTTGGCGATGACGAGGTGGTGATGTTGTCGGGCGCACTGCTTTGCGATGCCTCCCCGTCGCTCANGCTTTCGGGTAACCGTATCGTGTGGGTGTTTCCCACCTACAGCTGGGGTGTGCCACCGGTGGTCGCCGATTTTATCGGACGTGCGACGATAGAAGGAGCTGAGCGTGCCGGACACTTTATGGTGACCACGTGTGGTGACGACGTAGGGCGGATCGACAGCCAGTGGCGCCGCATGATAAACCGTCGCGGATGGAATGCCAAAGGCGCATGGTCGGTACAGATGCCCAACACCTATGTGTGCATGAAGGGCTTTGATGTGGATGCAGAGCCTGTAGCTGAAGGTAAACTTAAAGCAATGCCGCCACGGGTCAAGTATATAGCCGGGATGATCGCGGTGGACTCGGAGGAGACCGATGTGGTTTCCGGAAGCTGGAGCGGCATAAAGACCGGTATAATATATCCCTGGTTCAAGCGATATGCGATGTCGCCCAAGCCATTTAGGGTCTCGGAAGACTGCATAGGCTGCGGACGTTGTGCCCGGGAGTGTCCGATGTGCAACATTACTCTCGACGCAACGACCCATCGCCCGGTATGGGGCACAAATTGCGCTCTATGTTTGCGTTGCTATCATTATTGTCCTGTCAGAGCCATTGACTATGGAAAATCCACCGCAGGAAAGGGGCAGTACCGCTGTCCTGACGACGCAGGTCTTCAAGGTTGAGCTTGGAGCGATAAACCACGTGGCTTTCCGACGCTGCATGTATCGGTGGCGCTGGTTTACGGGGACACCTGTGGTTTTGTCTCTTGTGGCCGGTATATTTTGGGATGTGAGATTTCTGTTTGTGGTGGGGATGCTTATATTCATTATTTATCCCGGTTTACGCACACTGGCAGTGTTTGTGCAGACGGCTACACCCTTTATTGCTCAATCTATGCGTCCGCATTATGTCACTTTCACCGGCACTGGTGTCGAGATAGTACCGGTTGCCGATGATTTTGTATCTGACACCCGCACAGTAACATTTATCACTGTCGACGAGGTGCTGGATACGGCTTTGTCAGGGAAATACGTGGTATTGTATCTTCGCGACAACTCATTTATGTTGATTCCGCTTAGTTCGGTGGAAAATGCTAATGACCTTATTGATGCCGCCGACGCTCTTGTAGCCCATACACAAGAGCCGCCGGATTCGATGGTTGGATAATATCAGGGTGCGTTTTTCCTTTTGATGTTGGAAAAGCGGCAAAAAAGGCTAAATTTGCATTGGAAAAGCGGCAGTAATTAGTTGTAATACCTCGTATACTGCTTGTAGTCAATATAAAAGTGGAAGGCGGTATGTTGTATCGTAAAATAACCTCATATATTGAGGATTTCTATAGGACATCGAACAATGCACTCTTGCTTACAGGCGCGAGGCAGACGGGTAAAACCTATTCTGTACGTAACTTCGGTAGTAGGTTCAAGAGTTTCGTCGAGATCAATTTTATTGAAAACCGTGAGGCCATAGATATCTTCAGGGGTGTGACATCGGCCGATGAGATATTATTGCGTCTGTCGGCGCTGACCGATGCAAAGCTGATCGAAGGTGACACCTTGATTTTTTTTGATGAAGTACAATGCTGCGATAATATAGTCACTGCCATAAAGTTTCTTGTGGATGACGGGCGCTTCCGTTACATCCTCAGCGGCTCGCTGCTTGGTGTGGAATTAAAGGATATAAGTTCGCAGCCAGTGGGATACATGGGTGTCAAGGAGGTTTTTCCTCTTGATTTTGAGGAATTCATCATAAATATGGGGGTGTCTGATGTTGTTAGATCCAAGTTGTGTGAGTGTTGGGAAAAGCGATTGCCGGTAGATGCAGTTGTGCATGAAAAGATGATGCANCTTTTTAGGTTGTATATTGTCGTTGGTGGTATGCCGGCCGTGGTATCGGAATATAAAAAGAGCAACAACCTGAACATCGTGTTGCGTGTCCAGAAGGATATTGTATCATTGTACCGGATGGACATATCTCAATATTCCGAACGTGACAAATTGAAGATAAAAGAGATCTTTGACCTTATTCCTTCGGAACTTGATGCAAAAAACAAGAGGTTTATTTTAAAACGTCTGAACGAGCATGCCAAGTTTGAACGATATGAGGATAGTTTCCTTTGGCTGAAGGATGCGGGAGTAGCTATACCTGTTTATAATGTGGATGAGCCTAAGGAACCTTTAAAGCTTTCTGAAACAAGAAACCTGTTTAAGTTGTTTTCCAACGATGTCGGGTTGCTCGCTTCTCAATATGCCTCCGGCATTCAGCTAAAGATTCTTACCGGAGATCCGTCGATAAACTTTGGAGCTGNTTTTGAGAATGTGGTGGCGGAAGAGTTGAAAACTCACGGATTGACACCATATTACTATAACAATAAGAAACGTGGGGAGGTGGATTTCGTGGTATCATTAGGAGGAAATGTTCTCCCTATAGAAGTGAAATCGGGTAAGGACTACCAACGCCATAATGCGCTGTCAAATCTAATGGACGATTCNCCTTTTGATCTGNCTGAGGCTATNGTGTTGTGTAACGCNAACCTATCGGTTGAGGGTAAGATAATCTATGCACCGATCTATATGGTTATGTTTATAAAACCGATTGAGGACAATATCGGCGTATATAGGATAGATCTTTCGGCATTGGAGAAATAGGACTATGCGGCTTGGCTGAGTTGGAGAAAACATGGTGTAGATTNCTCGTGTCGGGTAATTTTAGNNTTGGCTGGTTTTAGAAAATAGTCTACAAAGTATGAAAGTCTTTNGTGGATGTTGGATGCTGTGAAACAGGATGTTTGCTTTGAGTGAACATTTTTTAACATAATAATCTGGAGCGGTGGGGTTGCAATTAGAGTAAATGTTGTAATTTTGCGCCGGGTAAGTCCTACACGACCAGCTCCTCGGGAACTCCGCCAGGCCTTGACCGGAGCAACGGTACCGAGTCGTAGCGGTGCGATGTAGTCAGCTTACCCTTTTTTATTTGTACCTGTTTCTGATTATATGAAAGCGCAAACCGATAGTGCATTGACTTTGAAAAATGTGTACGAACTGTTTGTGGGTAAGACCCGCAGGCAGGCCATTGCAAAAGCTCTTGATACAAAGAAGGGAAAAATCGCAAGGGGGTGTTTCACATCGCTTGCCGGATCGGCGCAGTCACTCGTGGCGGCAGCAGTTGCCGAAGTCTATGGTAAGGCGCCTGTGGTGCTGGTGGCAGAATCAAATGATGCAGCAGGATATTTCTATCATGATATAACGAGAGTACTCGGCGAGGAGGCGGTGGCAATGTTGCCGTCGGCCTATAAACGCGATATACGCTACGGACAGATTGACGCGCCTTCGGTGATACTGCGGACTGATGCGCTGGCACGATGGAACGCCCGTAACGGCAAACTTAAGATCGTGGTAACTACGCCTGAGGCTATCTCGGAACTCGTGGTTCCACCGCGAGAACTTGACGACTCGACCCTGCACATAGCCAAATCGAAACCCCTTGACCTGACGCAGACTGAGAAGTGGTTGCGCGACAACGGTTTTGTGCAGGTAGATTATGTGTATGAGCCGGGACAGTTTTCGGTGCGTGGCTCGATCATCGACATTTTCAGCTATAGCAGCGAGATACCTTACCGCATAGACCTCTTCGGCGATGAGATCGAATCAATGCGCACTTTCAACGTGGAAACGCAGCTCTCGGAGTCGAAGATCGAGAGTGCCGACATAATCGCCAGTGTTGAAAATAATGCCGACGGCATACCGCTGACTGATTTCATGGAGGAGGGAACTCTTATCGTGTCAAATGACATGACGTTTGTGGAGTCGCGTGTCAAGGAAGTGTGTGCTTCAAGGATGAGCGACAATGCCGTAATCTCAGGTGAGGCCGATGTGGATGCTACCCGGCGGCTTGCCGACGGCGACTCGCTTTGTGCGGCTCTGATGACGTTCCCTCANCTGACGCTTACCGGCGGACAGACTCCGCCTTTTGCTGCAGATACGACAGCTACAGTGGATTTCGGCTGTACTCCGCAGGGTGTCTATCACAAGAATTTTGACATGATATCAGATGCTTTCCGACAATTTGAGTCCGATGGCTACACGATATATATTCTCTCAGATAGCCCGGCTCAGATAGCCCGTCTGCGTGACATATTTTCCGACCGTGGCGACAAGATCACTTTTACAGGGGTGGATGCCACGCTTCATGAAGGCTTTGTCGATACACTCGGTAAACGATGCTTTTTCACCGATCATCAGATATTTGACCGCTTCCACAAGTATATGCTCAAGAGCGACCGCGTGCGCTCGGGTAAACTGGCTTTGTCGATAAAGGAACTTCAGTCGATCGAGACGGGTGATTTCATCGTACACATCGATCACGGTGTGGGAGTGTTCGGCGGTCTGTTGCGCACCAATGTCAACGGACGCACGCAGGAAATGATAAAGCTCCTGTACCAGAACAATGATGTGATTTTCGTATCGATTCACTCGCTTCACAAACTGGCGAAGTACCGTGGTAAGGAGGGAGTCGCGCCGAAGGTCAATAAGCTCGGATCAGGCGCATGGAACAAGGTCAAGGAGAAGACAAAATCAAAGCTCAAGGATATCGCGCGCGACCTGATCAAGCTCTATGCGGCACGTCGCGATGAAAAGGGATTTGCGTTTTCACCGGACAGCTATCTGCAACATGAGCTTGAGGCTTCGTTTATCTACGAGGACACGCCCGACCAGATCACTGCCACTGCCGATGTGAAACGCGACATGGAGAGTCCGCGCCCCATGGATCGCCTGATATGCGGTGATGTGGGATTTGGAAAGACTGAAATTGCCATAAGAGCGGCATTCAAGGCTGCAACCGATGGAAAGCAGACTGCCGTGCTTGTGCCGACGACTGTGCTCGCCTATCAGCATTACCGCACTTTCTCGGAACGACTTAAGGATCTCCCCGTCAGAGTAGATTATCTGTCGCGTGCCCGTACGGCCAAACAGGTGAAGCAGATACTTGCCGATCTTGCCGATGGTAAGATAGACATCATCGTGGGCACGCATAAGTTGATAGGTAAAAGCGTGAACTTTAAGGATCTGGGACTTCTTGTGGTTGATGAGGAGCAGAAGTTCGGAGTGGCGGTAAAAGAGAAGCTGAAACAGCTGAAAGTGAACGTTGACACACTCACAATGAGTGCTACACCCATACCGCGCACACTTCAGTTCTCGCTGATGGGCGCACGTGACCTTTCTGCGATAACCACCCCACCGCCAAATCGTTATCCTATACTCACATCGGTGTCGACACTTACCGATGAGCTTGTGGCTGAAGCGGTGGGATTCGAGCTGTCGCGCAACGGGCAGGTGTTCTTCATCAGCAATCGCATCGAAGGGCTTTATGATCTTCAGAACATGGTGAACCGCCTTGTGCCCGGCGCACGCACGCTTGTCGCACACGGGCAGATGCCTCCTGAGAAACTTGAGGAGGCTATCCTGGCGTTTGCCAATCACGACTACGATGTGCTGCTGTCGACAACGATTGTCGAGAGCGGTATTGATATGCCAAACGTCAATACGATCATCATAAACAATGCACAGAATTTCGGTCTGTCGGAACTGCATCAGCTTCGTGGACGTGTCGGACGTTCATCACGAAAAGCATTCTGTTATCTGACCGTTCCGCCCGGACGCCCCATTCCGCCAATCGCGCGCCGCCGCCTCCAGGCCATCGAGAGTTTCAGCGATCTCGGGTCGGGCATACACATAGCCATGCAGGATCTCGACATACGTGGTGCGGGTAATCTGCTTGGAGCAGAGCAGAGCGGTTTTATAGCCGATTTGGGTTATGAGACCTATCAGAAAATATTGAAGGAGGCGGTCACCGAACTGCGCACGCAAGAGTTTGCCGACGTGCTTCCCGACAAGTCGGAAGTCAACCCTGATGAGTTTGTGACCGACTGTGTGATTGAGAGTGACATGGAATTGCTTTTCCCGTTTGACTACGTGCCGCAGGAGAGCGAGCGCATATCACTCTATCAGGAGCTTGACAATATAGAGAAAGAAACGGATCTGCTGGCATTCAAGTTGCGGCTTGAGGATCGTTTCGGACATATCCCTAACGTGGCCGCCGAATTGATACGCATACCGCGNTTGCGCCGCATAGCCCGNACTCTCGGCATTGAGAAGGTTGTGCTGAAACAGGGCACTATGTTCATCTATTTTGTCGATGAGAGTAATAAGGCATACTATCAGTCACCGATGTTCGGTCGTCTGATCCATTACTTGCAGGATAATTCACGCCGCGTGAAGATCAGNGATAAAAACGGTAAGCGNAGTTTCGCTATCGCANATGTNGAGCGCGTGGAGGAAGCTGTTGACATTCTTTCGTCAGTGCTTTCGCTCGATCCTCTTTAGGCTTCTGAAAAACACGCCTTTGTGATCGCGCAGTGATATGTAGGGCAGAGAAATCGAGTCTAATTCAGCCGCGAGACGTTCGTGGTGCGATGGATATATTTCCCGTGTAAGTATCACTGTGTCNGGGCAGTAGTGGTGCAAAAGCTGTTCGGCGTGCATGTATTGACTGTTNCGTGTGACAAGTGCGTAATCAGAGCGTTGAAGTGGCGCAAACAACATGGTATCAGATGGTGCNCCGGTAATAGCAAGAGTCATGCCACCGCAATTAAGCAGTTGTCGCTGACGCCTGCGACGTGGATCAGCATCCGACAGAATTTCAGGANTGCGCATATNCCTGTNTGAAAGAAAATCACGNTGTGACGAAGTGAACCGGTCCANGGTTTCTTGNGGTGATTCGCGCCATGCCGATGTGGCAATCATCATNTTATCTCCGTTGTGTATCACCACNTCGGTCCACGTNTTATCATGTGTGACATACAGGCGTGGTANAGAGGTGTCGGAACCATAAGGCAGCCNCGCGATACTCCATGTGGCTATGAACANGCTNGCNGCAANCGCGNAAAGATGCCANGCCCGGTTTCTCAANGCCTCNGCCAGCACATANAGTCCGATAAAATANACCGGAATACACCANGGATTCAGAAATATNTCGCTCACACCNGCNATNGTNGANTCAGCGGCNGCCTCAGCTATCCACGCAATCGAGCTGTAGACCTTTTCAGTAACCGATGGAAGAAACGGTATGCTGATTCCCAAAGAACCGGTGATTACAATAATCGCGCCACATGTTATTTCTATCGGTAGAAGAANGACCATAGGCAGATTGACAGGGAGNAACCACAGTGATGTATAGTGGAAGTAGTGACATGCTATTATCCATGTTCCGGCCACAGCGGCAATTATTGTTGTGACGATACCGACAGAAGTGTAAAGAAGTCGGCGNCGTTGATTTGTCGGGTTAATAGCGTTGGCGAGCAAGAGGATGGATGCGACAGCCATGAAACTCATCTGCATCCCGGGTGAAAAAATGTCGTGCGGGCGGAAACAGAGTATGACTATAGCGGCGAAACATAATGCGTTGAGTGAATTGACGTCACGATCGGANAGTGCCGCNATCATTACAGNTGATGCCATGATGACTGAGCGGACGACAGATGCCGACAGTCCGGTGAGNACCGCATAGAACAACAAAGCGCCAATCGATAGAATTACTGCGGCTTTGCGATAGTCGAGAAGATAAAGCGGAAATAGCAATGCGGCAATGAGCAGTGCTATTATTGCTACATGTGTCCCGCTAAGAGCAATGATGTGNGAGAGTCCGGCAAGAGTGAGNCCTTCACGAAAATCAGAATTGAGATTCGTGTCATCGCCAAGCAGAAGAGCATTGAGGAAAGCGGCGCAATCGGTGGAGATGCCGCCGTGATATAATTTGTCGGAAATGTGTTGTCTGATAGTGTACAGCGTTGTGTGCCAACTGGAATCACCNTCTGTCGCGCTGACATTTCCCGAAAATACCACGCCTGTAGCCGAGANNGTTTTATANCGNTAATATACCGANAGGTCGGGGTCATCGGGAAGCTGAGGATCATAAGCAGGGGAGGATAGGNGGGATGTAAAGCGCACTCTTTTTCCAGGCGAGAGCCATAGAAACGAGTCGAAGAAATANACGCTTGCCCGGAAATTTCTTACGGGTTGCATCGCTCCAGTTGNATCGGCCACGGAGTCGACCCGGATTATTGTGGCGACGGTGCGGTCTTTGTCGGCGCGTTCAAGTATGATCCCTGAGAATGTNGCCTCGTTCCCATCAANCTGTGNCGGGATTAGAGGNGGAAGANTGAATGCTGCCAGCAAGACTCCCGATGTNGCGATTACTGAAAGCAGCGACATATATCGCTTGCGCAGCAGTGCAAAAGCNGCAGTGGCAGCNGCCGNGACAGCGATTGCCACATAAAACGATACAAATGTCCCGGCGACGATGCCAGCCGCAAGTGCCGCTAAAGGGAAAAGCAGCGGTACACTCTGGCGGAATCGGGCCGGGGGCATTCGTGAGATTGTGTTGTGCCTGTGGTTACATTGTAGCCATCACGACAAAGAAACTTGATACGCCTATTATGATCCAGAGAACCACGGCAAGAATNAGCGGCTTGACACCGACTTTTTTGATAGCGGCTAATGACAATCCGGCACCGATGAAGAACAGGGTAAGCACAAGTCCTTTATGTGCGAGATAGACAAGTGTNGATGTGAGCCACTGTGGAAGTCCCACATAAGTGTTGATAATCATCGCCCCGATAAACATGAATATGAACCAGGGAATTGAGATTTTTGCGCTTTTGTCGCGGAACAGCAGCATGGTGAGAAGTGCAAGTGGGATGATCCATAATGCACGGGTTAGTTTGATGAGGGTAGCTATTTTAAGTGCTTCCTGTCCGTAGGCGGCACCCGCTCCCACAACCGACGAAGTGTCGTGAATAGCGATAGCTGCCCATGTGCCGAACTGNTCCTGGCTCATTCCGAAGAAGTGTCCCATAGGNGGGAAGATGAATAGCGCTATTGCGTTGAGCATAAACACTACGCCAAGCGACACTGCCATCTCATGATCTGATGCTTTCAATACCGGACCGACAGCAGCAATAGCACTGCCGCCGCATATAGCTGTGCCTGACGAAATNAGGTAAGANGTCTTGCGGTTNATGTGCATCCAGTAACCGATGAGTATACCGAATGCCATCACTGCGAACACCGATACGATGGTAAACATCATACCCTCGGAGCCCGATTTCAGCGATTCGTTGACGTTCATGCCAAATCCGAGTCCAACAACGGAGGCTTGAAGCAGATACTTTGAAGCCTTTTTGTTGAATNTAGGGCACGGCATCGGTAAGATGAAGGCAAAGACCAGACCGGTGAAAAGCGCAATCGCCGGTGAAAAAATCTGAGGTAATCCGAGAAGATCAGTTGGCACACAGATAAGAATGGCTATGAGAGCGTAGATGTATTTTGCNGCTTTAGCCATGCCTGATGATGTAGTATTCAGTTGCTTTTCCATATTCTCCATGATTCAAAAGCTTGTAGTAACAGCATCTCCAAGCCATTTTTAGTTTTAGCACCGCGTTCAGCACCGNGTTTCATGAACTTAGTTACGTCAGGATTGTANATCAGGTCATAAAGTATGTGACGCGGAGTGATGTAGTCATAGGGTATGGGGGGACATTCCTCNGCGTGAGGATACATGCCGAGCGGAGTGGTGTTCACAATTATGTCGTGACTATCCATCACCTCCTGTGTGAGCTGGTCGTAGGTATAAGTGACACCTGGTTTCATTGTGCGTGACACCATGGCAACTTTCACCCCTATGGATTGAAGCGCTACTCTCACGGCTTTGGATGCCCCGCCGGTGCCGAGCACGAGAGCCGAGTGATCGCCCTTGCCGAGAAGTGGTACAAGTGAGTCAAGGAAACCGATGTAGTCGCTGTTGAATCCTTTTAACCGGATATCGCCACCGGCGAGGTGTGTTACTTTCACCACGTTTACGGCTCCGATNTCCTTAGCCTTGGGATCAATCGCATCGAGATATGGAATAACCTGTTCCTTATAGGGGAGAGTGACGTTGAATCCTTGCAGACGCGGATGCTCGGCAAGCATTTCCATGAGTTCGCCGATGTCTGATAGCTGAAAGTTGAGATACACAGCGTCTATCTTCTCGGAATTAAATTTCTCGTTGAAATAGCGTTGTGAAAAGGAATGTGTGAGCGGATATCCGATCAGTCCATACTCTTCAGTTGTAGAGCTCATTCAGGTTTGTTGATTTAATTGGGGAGCCTGCGGGCGCAGTCGCTCGTGGTGTTCCTCGAAGGTTGTAATGTTGATTTGAGGTCAAAAATAGAAAATCTAAATGGAATTTTTTTATTTTTGTGGATAAAATCAGTTTAAGGGCATAATAAAACTTATTTTGCATAGCATCTCTGCGTTTCATGGATCAGAATTCATCATACATGCGGGTAACCGATCTGGCCGACTCCGACCGTCCGAGAGAAAAAGCTCTCGAGAAGGGTATCGGAGCCCTCACCGATACCGAGTTGCTTGCTATCATTCTCGGAAGCGGAATGCCAGGGAAATCTGTGCTGACCCTTAGCCGTGAGATACTGCACGACAACGACAACAGCCTTGCCCGCGTGTGTCGAATGACATCTCACGAACTGACTGCGAAATATCAAGGCGTTGGTCCCGCCAAAGCAATATCGCTTATGGCAGCCATTGAATTTGGCTCACGGTGCGTCCACGCACTCGGAGAGTCGGGCACTCAGCCGGCCATGTCATCGAGCAATGCCGTCTACAACCACATGCGGCAGAAACTTGAACGTCTCGGTCACGAGGAGTTCTGGGTACTCTACCTTAATCGTTCTAATAAGATAATTTCGTCGGAAAGGGTCTCGCAGGGTGGACTTGTCGCTACGGTTGTCGACGTGAGGATACTGCTTAAAAATGCGCTTGACCGCATGGCCACAGGGCTGATTCTGTGTCATAATCATCCGTCGGGAGCTCTGCGCCCGAGTGGACAGGATGATGCGCTGACAAAGAAAATAACCGAGGCCGGACGCTTATTGGATATATCAGTGCTCGATCATGTCATAATAGGGCAAACAGGTTACTATTCCTATCGCGATGAAGGCCGAATCTGAAAAAAATAACCGGATGCATGATATTGCGCTTGATGCTCTGACCACAGGATATCGCACGCGCGAGGGGGTGCGCGTTGTGGCGCGGAATCTCACCGAGACCGTGCCTCCCGCAGCCGTCACGTGTCTGCTTGGTCCTAACGGAGCCGGAAAATCGACGCTGTTACGCACTATCGCTAATCTGCAACCACCTATTTCGGGGTGTACGCGCATCGACGGAATTCCGGTTGACAAGATACCTCCTCATGATCTCTCGAAACTTATAGGAATCGTGCTCACCGGACGAGGCAACACCAGTGCAATGAAGGCCGAGGAACTTGTTGGACTCGGTCGCACACCCTACACAAATTACTGGGGAAAACTGACTGCCGATGACAGGCGCATTGTGGACGAAGCCATATCACAGGTGGGAGCCGACAATCTGCGCGGGCGGCTTGCCGCCTCGCTCTCCGACGGCGAGATGCAAAAAATAATGATTGCAAAAACACTTGCACAGCAGACGTCTGTTATAATACTTGATGAACCGACGGCATTTCTCGACTTCCCCGGCAAGGTCGAGTTAATGAAACTTCTGCGCAGACTTGCGACCGATGATGGAAAGACTGTGTTTCTCTCCACTCATGATCTTGACATAGCGCTTGCCACTACCGATTATGTTTGGCTTCTTGACCGCGACGGCAATCTTGAGACAGGCGATGTGGAGTCGGTGGGGCGTCGCGGGAGTCTTGACAGGCTGTTTGCGTGCGACGGATTGCGCTATAACCCGTCGTTGCGACACTTTGAAATAAACAGAACATAAACTCAATTATAAGTATAAATCATGAACCTGATTATTACCGAAAACTACAAGGAGCTTTCAGCTCGCGCGGCTCAGACAGTCGCTGACGCGATTAACGCTTTCGTTCCCTCGGAGGGGCACCCCAATTTTGTGCTCGGTCTTCCCACCGGAAGCACCCCTCTGGGCATGTATGCAGCTCTTATCGAGCTTAACCGCGAGGGTAAAGTAAGCTTTAAGGACGTGGTGACTTTCAACATGGACGAGTACTGTGGTCTGCCCGAGGAACACCCTGAGAGCTACCACTCGTTTATGCACACCAACTTCTTTGACCATATCGACATCAACAAGGCCAATGTGCATATCCTCAACGGTAACGCTCCCGATGTTGTGGCAGAGTGTGCAGCCTATGAGCAGGCCATTAAGGATGCGGGTGGTATCGACCTTTTTGTGGGTGGAGTAGGTGTTGACGGCCATCTGGCATTCAATGAGCCGGGATCGTCGCTCCGCTCACGCACTCGCTGCGTTGAACTCACTCAGGACACAATCATTGCCAACGCTCGCTTCTTTGGCGGTGACCTCAACCTCGTGCCTAAAAAGGCTGTGACTGTGGGTGTGGGCACAGTGATGGATGCCCGCACGGTGATGGTGCTTGTCAACGGNCACGGCAAAGCGCGTGCNCTTCAGCAGTGTGTCGAGGGTGGTGTGAGCCAGATGTGGCCTGTGACAGCCGTACAGCNGCATCCCGATGCAATCGTAATCGCCGACGATCCTGCCTGCTATGAACTTAAGGTGGGTACCTACCGTTATTTCCACAAGTAATAAATAATCAGGTCTTACCTGACATTTTTTACGAGATAGTTTCTTATGGTTAAGGCTTCCACTCTTCTTGCAGCAGTGCTGCCTGTCCTTGCGGCGTGTACGACAGGAGCAGGCGGTGGGCAGACGCGTGGTATCGGTGTGTATCCCGGTGACCCGTCGGAGTCATTTGCTCCCGATATGAAACCTGATGACGCATACCGTNATATTGCGCTTAATCGCCGCACGGCNCAGTCTTCAGCCTATGATTTCAACCTGACGTCGCAGCTTGTCACTGATGGAATCATAACTGACAATGTGCCGCCGTNTCTCACGGTGATCACTCCCGACGGNCCTCTTACCGCACGCGNGAGAGAGTGGACACTCGATGGNGGCCCATACAGCTTCAACGCACTCAAGGGCGANAGACCGTGGATGGAGTACCACTGGAATGCCATGGACGTCGGAGCCGATACCATAGAAATTACCGGAGTCGCTTATCACGGCCCTGCATCCTCAGGNAGATATGCCATTGAGGTGCAGGTGCCCGATGATGAGGGATGGACAACCAAGGGGCGCACTGAGGGGAGCGGCTGGGGNAAACGCGCAGCAAAAAGACGCCAGGANCTTGACCCCAANAAACAGTCGGGTGCTACGGCGATAGGNGAGACGTTCACAGTAAACGTTCCGGTAAATTTTGGCAGAACTGCCGATATGCGTCTGCAGTTTGAGGCGCCGGGGGTGGAGAGTTGGGAAATACATGAGGTTGTGCTTAAACGCGACGGTAAGCCCGACCG
The DNA here is from genome assembly GCA_014800445.1 of Bacteroidales bacterium. GTDB lineage: Bacteria > Bacteroidota > Bacteroidia > Bacteroidales > Muribaculaceae > JAFLTL01. The sequence continues at coordinate 15,437 of JAAVGC010000007.1, forward strand.
CGATATATTACCTTCATTTGACTTCGGAAGCGCATGGATGAGCGATGGAGGAGGGGAGCAGTGGGTGAGCGTGGATCTTGGCAACCGCGCCGACATTTCGCAAGTAATACTCAACTGGATTGAAAAGCCTGAATCAGGCGGCATTGAGTTTTCCGATGACAACACCACATGGACATCTGTGGCCTCGCTGCCATCAGACCCGGAGTCGTTGACCGATACTGTTAACGTCGGTGGGAAAGCACGGTATGTGAGGGTCATTATGAACGAACCGGGGGAAAGCGGACGATATGTGCTGAGCGAACTGCAGGTTATGGGGCGTGGTGGAGTCGCACCTGTTCCGCATAGGATTGCCGGNGATGCAGAGCACAATGGTAAAAAAGAATTTTCACTGAATGGCGGAGCGTGGCGTCTTGCCCGTGCTTCGGAGGTGCCCGGGAGCGGTGAACAGATATCATCACCCGGATTTGATGACTCGTCGTGGATTGTAGCGACAGTCCCGGCAACAGTGTTGTCGAGTTACATCAACATCGGNGCTGTTCCTGATCCTAATTTCTCGGATAATCTTTTCTGCATCTCCGAGTCATTTTTCAACAGTAATTTCTGGTACAGAACAGAGTTTGACTACAACGCTTCTGGTGATGAGCGGGTATTTCTCAACTTTGACGGGATAAACTGGAAAGCCAATGTGTATCTCAACGGGAAGCGCATTGACAGGATCGAAGGTGCGTTTGTCCGCTCAAAAGTGGACGTGACTGATCAGCTGAAACCAGGGAAAAATGTACTTGCCGTAGAGATAGAAAAAGTGGCGCATCCCGGTGCAGTGAAAGAGAAAAATATCGACACGACCGACTTCAACGGTGGTATGCTCGGGCTGGATAATCCCACATTTCATGCCACGATCGGCTGGGACTGGATTTCTACCGTGCGCGGGCGCGACATAGGCATCTGGAACGATGTTTACCTCACCACCGCTTCCGATGTGACGCTGCTTGACCCGGTTGTGACGACTACACTGTCGTTTGGCACTGACACGCTTGCTTCGATGACCCCGTGCATAATTGCATCGAATCATGCGAAAAAGGATGTGACCGGCATGCTTCGCGGCTGGATAGGGAATATCGAGTTCAGCCGTGAGATTACTCTTGGAGCAGGTGAAGAAGCTGAAATCTGTTTCACTCCCGATGAGTTCACGGGACTGAAGGATCAGAAGATGAACCTGTGGTGGCCGGTGGGCTATGGCACCCCGACGCTATATGAAGCAGGTTATGAACTGGTTATTGACGGAAAAGTTGCTGATACGGTTACTTACAAGGCAGGCATAAGAGAAATGACCTATGCCGACCCGATGACGCGTCTGATGCTCTATATCAACGGTAAACGCTTTATTCCGCTCGGTGGCAACTGGGGATTCAGTGAGCACAACCTCAACTATCGCGGACGTGAGTACGACATAGCGGTGAAGTATCACAAGGATATGAACTTCAATATGATCCGCAACTGGGTGGGACAGACCGGTGATGAAGAATTCTACGAGGCATGCGACCGTCATGGTGTGATGGTGATGCAGGATTTCTGGCTTGCCAACCCCGTTGACGGACCTAATCCCGGCGACGAGGCAATGTTCCTGAATAATGCCGAGGATTATGTGAAGCGCATACGCCGCCATCCATCGATCGCGTTTTATTGCGGGCGTAATGAAGGTGACCCCACTCCCACACTCAATTCTGCCTTGAAGGATATCGTGGCCGAATGGAATCCGGGACTACTGTATATCCCCAATTCCGCTGATTATGGTCTGACTGGACATGGTCCCTACGGTGCCGAACCTGATTCGGTTTATTTCAAGATACAGACCGGGAAATTCCACAGCGAGCGCGGCCTGCCCAACGTCATGACTCCCGAAGGACTGGAGCGCACTTTCGGTAAGGATATCCCATGGCCTCAGGACAACTTGTGGGGGCAGCACGACTATACACAGAAAGGGGCTCAGCGTGGTGCATCGTTCAACCGCATTCTCGACACGAAGCTCGGCATGCCTGACAATGGTGTGGAATTCGGTAAGCTCGCGCAGTGGGAGAACTATGATGCCTACCGCGCCATGTTTGAGTCGGCACAGACAGAGCGCATGGGACTCGTGATATGGATGAGTCATTCATGCTGGCCGAGCCTGACATGGGATACTTACGACTACTATTTTGAACCCACGGCAGCGTTCTTCGGCAGCAAGAAAGCCTGCGAACCGCTACATGTGCAGTGGAATCCTGTTACCCGCAATGTCCAGGTNGTAAATATCGCTTCGGGTAGCCATGATAACCTTTCAGTGAAAGCCGAGGTGGTTGATGTGAATGGAAAGGTTGTCGACAGCATGACAGGCACGGTGGCTTCGCATTCCGATACGACCGAAGATGTATTCACCATCGCTCCTCCTGCCGACATGCCGGCACCGCTTTTCCTTCGCCTGACATTGAAGGAGGGTGATGCCACGGTTAGTGAGAACACCTACGGCTGGGGCACTCCTTCCGACGGCCTTAAGGCACTGATGAAGCTACCTGAAGGCTCGGTTGAGATCATTGGGATAGAAACCGGTCCGACTGTGCGAGAGCTGACATTGAAAAATACCGGTTCGACGGTTGTACCGCTTGTGCGGTTGAATCTCAAAGGCACCGACGGTGATCAGATTCTGCCGGTGAATTATTCCGACAATTATTTCCATCTGATGCCTGGTGAGAGCCGCATGGTGGAGATATCATGGAATGAAGCTGATGCACGCGGAGGGGATGTGGTTGTGGAGACTTCGGCAATTAACCTCAAGCCCGTGACGACAAGATTCTGAGTAGGGTGTGGTAAACTTTTTGGCATGGCAGTGTGTTGTATTAACAAAATAAACTTAAAAGACACCATTGACATGAAAAATCAGGAAACAATTACCACTGCTATTATCTCTGCTTTTGGAGGTTTAGTTGCCGGCGCGGCTATCGCACTCCTTTTCGCTCCTAAGAAAGGCGAGTCACTGAGAAGCGATATCAAACACTTCCTCAAGAAGAAAGGTATCATGCCAAAGGAGCGTGACCTTGATGAGCTTGTCGACGAGATTGCCAAGCAGATCAAATAAAAAAACACAGTTGTATTAACTTCAAGATTCTACTGAATTATGTGTAAGTTTGGAACATTTGTAGGTGGTGCGCTCGTTGGAGCTGCCATAGCCCTGCTTCTTGCACCTGAAAAGGGTGAGGATCTGCGTGAACGCATCAAAGATACACTGAAGAAATATGGCGTCGGTGCATGTGACGCATGTGCTGAGAACGTCGATGAAATCGCAGCTGAACTGGCAGCTGAGATCAAAAACAGCTGATAAAGCACCGCATGAAATATCCGGCTGGAGAGGATTCACCCCTCTCCGGCATGAGATTTCACATTGTCTTTATCCACAAAGATCATCACATTTATGAGTATGTCAACAAACAACGGATCGCTAATCGAGAACCTGAAAACAATATTCGGGCTCTATGTGACCGACGTGAAACTATCGGCTGCCGAGAAGCTAAGTCACGGACTTGCTGCGGCATCGATTCTTTTTGCCGGTGCATTTCTCGGGCTTGGGGCGATGCTGTTTCTGTCGGTCGCTCTGGCACTTCTGCTGAGTGAAATGATTGGCCTGATATGGGCGTGTGTGGTGGTGGCATTGATTTATGCCGTGCTGATCACGCTTCTGGTTTTGTTCCGGCGCACTCTTGTTGATGATCCTATTACACGCATGGTGACAAGCCTGATGCTCGATGCTCCCGAGACACCGGCNGCTACCTCGACATCAATCACTAAATCTGANGGAAATGAAGCAAACTGAACGATGGAGGGGNTATGACGGGCATGAGNTGCGCATTAAGCGGGCTGTCAATGCTGTGCGCTTGGAAATAGCAAAAGAANCTTTGTTCCAGAAGCTTGAAGGTGCAAGCGAATCGCCNACGGCCAAAGTGGGCTCGTTTCTCTTCAATAANCCGGCGTTACTGTTGCGTACGGTGACGATCGGTTCNACAGTATTCTCAATTATGAGAACACTTTTTGGAAAAAGAAGAAGATAAAGGTTTTTTAATAAGGTTACTATCTCAGAGGCTCTGCGGAATTATTCTGCGGAGCCTCGTCCGTTATAGTGGCTTTCGAGAAGTTGAAGGCCGCGCTTTATGTCGGCGCCTCCGGCATAGCCTCCNGGGTCATTACGTCCTATGATGCGGTGACAGGGCAGAATTATGCTCAGGCGGTTGGCTCCTGTTGCGTTGGCAACGGCTCTGACGGCCTCTGGATGCCCTATAGTGTCGGCAATGTCGCTGTAAGTGGCAGTCTCGCCATAGGGGATTGCAGCGATTGCGTGCCACACCGATTCCTGAAACGGAGTGCCGGTAAGGAGTAGTGGTAAATCAAATATTTTTCGCCGCCCGCTGAAATACTCGTCAAGCTGTTTCTCTGCCATAGCTATGACAGGGGTATAGCCGTCGGTTACTGTGGCGCGCAGATTAGTGGCGATGCGGGAAATAAAAGAGGTGCTGTCGCGTCGTGTCAACCAGTCGCACAACACAAGNCGGTCTTCGGTTGCGCCCATAACGAGCGTGCCGAGNGGGGAGCGATACCGTGAAATGTGGATCATTTCGAGTTCTCCTGACGTGCCTGTAGGAAACGAAGCTGGCTCTCAAGCATGGCAAGTCGCGGCATCTCGAAACCGGCTTTGCGTGCCTCGGCTATGGGGCGTGAGTAGAGATACTCTATCTCCATAGGCCGGTGGTTGTCATAATCCAGTTTCATCGATGGTAGATAAGGTGGCATCACAAGCGTGTCGGCGATCATTTTGTCAACAAATTTTTCATCGACTCCTTTCACACCNAGGGCTTGCGCGGCCCCCGCCACCTCCATCATCTGCTCTCTTATCAGAGCGCGTGTAGCAGGATTGTTGAGAAGCTGATCGGTGCGTGCGTCCATTGCCACTGTCATGCCGTTGAAAGGNATATTCCACACGGCTTTTTTCCAACGCGCCTCATTATAGTCTACTTCCACTGCTCTTATACCGGAGTTGCACATATCGCTCAAGACATTATCGAGAACCTCTTTATCAGTGCATGAGTAGTTACCGATGTTTATGTGTCCGTAGGCCTGATGATGTATTTCACCTGGGCCGGTTTTTGCGGAGCAGATGAAAGCAAGACCGGCAGCAATGTGTGCTTCCGGCATTACGGCTTGTAGGATAGGCTCGGGCCCTATGCCGTTCTGTATGAGTATGACGAGTGTTTTCTTATGAAGCAGCGGTGTAAGCAACTCTTTAAGCAGGTGATTGTTGGTCGTTTTAAGCCCCACAAGCACTACATCGACCGGATCCATGTCGGCGGTCGAGTTGAACGCCTTTACCTGTGGCAATGTGAAATCGCCGTTGCAACTTCTTACGCGCAGACCGTTACGTTTCACATGGTCATAGTCGGAATGCAGCAGAAACGACACATCGTGNCCNGCACGCACAAGCATTGCTCCATAATAGCCGCCTATTGCTCCCGTGCCGACAATCGCATATCTCATANTGTTATAGTTTAATTTCTTTCAGTGCCCGGGCAAGCTGATCAGGGCACGAGGTGGGCTTGTTACCGCAGCATATTCCGCTGAGTCTGTCAACAACTTCATCCACTTTCATGCCTCTNACAAGGGCGCATATCCCTTGCAGGTTGCCGTGGCATCCGCCTGCGAAGTTCACTTCAAGCACACGTCCGTTTTCAACGTTTATTTCAATGCTGCGCGAACANGTGCCNTGGGTAGTGTAAATGTATTTCATNTGGCGACCTTTGTCAGATTCCTTCAAAAATCATGCAATACGAAGCTTCCCATTCCTCGCCCGGAGCGACGTGCTGGGTATACTCGCGTTCGGCGAAATCACCATTGTAGTTCACGCGGTCGCAGCGGCCATACCACGGCTCGATGCATATAAACGGCGCACCGGGTTTTGACCATATCCCCACGATGGGCGCACGGAACAGAACCGTCATGTAGGGCATGAAATCAGTGCTGAGTATGCTGATGCGGTGAATCTGATCGTCGCCTATGACGAGTGCGTCGCGATCAAACAGATCTGGAGTGATAGCCAGAAAACCGTCGGAATTGAATTCTATCGGATATTTCTTTGCACCAAGGCATCCTTTGGCTTCTATGAGCTCGTATGTCACTTCCTTATGGCGATCAAAAGCCAGATACCCGTTTATGCCGTCAGGCGTGAATTTGCCCGAGGGATAGTAGAATGCCGGATGTGCACCGATCTGAAACGGCATTTCGCGTTCCGTCTCGTGGTTTACGACCTTCCATCCCACGGTCACACGATCGTCGACAAGAGTGTAGCTTATTTCGAGCGAGAAGTTGAACGGAAACAGACGCATAGTCTCCTCATCGGCATCCAGACGCAGAGTGATGGTGTTCTCGTCAGTATTGTCGACGAGCGTGAACTTGCGGTCGCGGGCAAAACCGTGCTGACCGATTTCCACCGTCTTGTCGCCATAGCGCACCTGTCCCTCCCATGCTTTACCAACGATAGGGAATAGCACCGGCGACCGGCGTCCCCAGAATGCGGAATCGCCCTGCCAGAGGTATTCGCGGCCAGAGGCGTTCGATCGTATGCTTTGGAGTTCAGCTCCCTGTTCCGATATTTCTACNGTCAGAAGATTATTTTCNAGTTTCATAGAAGAAAAGTAGTGTTGACAGGCACAAATATATGCATTTTTTGCGCGTGTATGGTCAAAAAAATAGAGAAGCCTATGCCTCGCCGNGAAAGGCTGAGCATGGCTTCTCTATATAGGATAGCCGCCCCGGAGGACGCGATGAAACTCCGAGAAGACAGGATTTGAGTGCCAGTTGCCCTCTGTAATCTGCCTGTGCAGGAGGTGTAAAACCTTGTGCAACCACATCATGGATGTGGCGGAGCCCGCCATCGGACAACGAAGCTTGTCTCGGTATTTCAGAATAATTTGAAGAGTTTCCCAATCAACTCCGGTGCGGCCGTTTTTTCAATNTTCTCTNTCGTNGTTCTGTTATTATAACGCGAATATAANNANGTAAGTTCAGTTNTGCAAATCAGCCGGNGCATATCGCGATCCTGCATTGAAGCAGTACCCCGAAACACAGTCACATCGCGTCCGAAAAAAACTTATAATTTTTTTATGACGCGTGCCGGATTGCCGCCGACAACGCAATCCGAGGGCACATCTTTGGTCACCACCGANCCNGCACCGATCACCACGTTGTCACCNATAGTCACTCCGGGAAGTATGGTTGCACCGCCCCCTATCCACACATTGTTGCCAATTGTGATGGGCTCTGCCCATTCGATCAGAGTATTGCGTTCATTGGCATCAAGCGGGTGGCAGGCCGTGTACATGCTCACGTTAGGCCCAATGAAGCAGTGGTCGCCGATTGTGACTCGAGCTTCATCGAGTATTGTNAGATTGAAATTGGCAAAGAAATCATCTCCGATAAAAACATTGCAGCCGTAATCGCATCTGAAAGGTTGATTTATGTGGAACCTCTNGCCTATGCTTCCCATCAGATTTCTTATGATCTCGTGCATATCCTCAGTGCGGTCAGGACGCATATTGTTGAACTCCCACAGCTTCATCCTCGTCTCGCCGNGTNTCATGATAAGCAACTCATCATCCGCGCGAAATCTCTCNCCCGCCANCATCTTCTCCCACTCCCCATGATTTAAGATATGATCCATGTGCTACATACATATAATAATCAACNNTNACAAAAATAACAATNACCANAAAAAAACACAANCCAGAGAANGCACATTATGAAAATTAAGGAAGCTGCGGCATAAAAAGGGGAGTCCTGCAAGAAATGAAATTCTGCAGGACTCCGTCTGGTGAGTTTCGGAAAGGTGCGAGACTTATCGGCCGTAATGTTTGCGCAGATGCCATTGGATGATCATGGCCAGGCACGTGTACACGGCAGCTTGAATCCAAAGAGCGGTATAGCAGTCGCTCACCTGAGCCAGTGATGACCCATTGCTGTTCATCTTGATGAAGCCGAGCACCCCGAATGTTGCCGGCACGCAGTCGGCAAGAGCTTTCCAGATGCCTGTCATTGCATAGCGCGGCCATGTGAGACCCGAGAGAAACAGGAAAATTATCGAAGTGACAACCCATATCACAAACACGCTCTCTCGCTCGGTCACCAATCCCTGGAGGCAGAATCCGAGCATTATAGAAGCGATCATCATCGGCAGGATGAAAGCGAATATCTGGAGATTGTCGCCTTCCATCGGGAATGCAAACATGTGGGGGACATAGTGGCAGATATAGATTGCCGGTACCATGAACAGAGCAAGGTAACAAGCCATGCGACCGAACATCCATGTCGGAATCGACATTCCGTTTCCCTCGCTGTAGAGGAGCTTTTCACGTCGGGCGCCACCGGCCATACCGATCGCGAGAACCATCGCCTGCTGCAATATCAGCACCAGTACGCCGGGCATGATGAATGAGTCAAAACCACCTTGGATATTACCGAGGAAGCGTGATTCCACAGGCATCGGATCGCCGGTGGTGAGAGTGGAGGCGAGCGGTGCCACATCGTTGATTTTCTTTGCCTGCAATTCGCTGCCCATGGCCAGTGCGACGTTAGTGGTGGCTGTCAGCACACCCTTGTAGCGGAGCATAAGACTCATGTCGGAGTAAAACACTGCATTGGCGGTCTCGCCGCGTCCCACCTTACGCTGGAATCCTTCGGGAATCTCTATGATGGCGAAGCAGTCGCGTGAGTCCATAGCCCGCTTGGCATCGCTGAGATCGGTGGCATAACCGATGATATCCACCTCCTGGCAGGCAT
>JAAVGC010000008.1 GCA_014800445.1 Bacteroidales bacterium
CCGTTCGGCACATATCTCTACCTCTTCTACACTCAAAAAGCATTCTGGAATATCCTGGAACCGTCATTGCCGTTCCACGATCTGAATTTCAATCCCGGTATCGGACTTGCCAAACCACTGTTCGCCGAAGGCAAGTACATCGGAAAAGCAATCCTACAGATCGAACATGAAAGCAACGGCCGCGACTCGATATGGTCCAGATCATGGAACAGAGTCTCTTTCGGCGCCAACATTATCCTCAACCGCAATGTCATGGTACACGGCAAATTCTGGATCCCTATTGTCGACAGCGACAATAACCGGGACCTCACCAAGTACGTGGGTGTATGCCAGGCCGGAGCCAACTTCATAAGCAACAACGGTCGCATCACTGCTTCACTCACTTTTGTCAAACGGGCTAAGTGGAAACCGTCGTTCAACACAATTGCCGAGTTCGGCTATAAATTCCTGAAAAACGACAATCAGTACTTCTTCGTACAATACTACAACGGATACGGCGAAGGATTGCTTGATTACAAAACATTTCGCTCTGAAATACGCGCAGGCATAGTAATCCGTCCTAAATATTTCAGCGACTATTGATTTTTTTGTACCTAATTACCCACTTAGAGCAACTTTACAACATTTTTTTACGAATTAAATATGTTGTTTGCAAAAAAATTGCCATATTTGCACACGTCAAACTGCGAAGCATCGCACGGATGACACCAAACAATCACAGTGATAGTTTATTAAACACTCAACTACAATAGAAAGACATGACTAAAGCAGAAATCGTCAGCGAAATCTCCAAGACAACAGGAGTTGACAAAGCAAGCGTCCTCGCTACCGTCGAGAAGTTCATGGAAATCGTGAAGGATAGCCTCGTTAACGGCGAACACGTTTACCTTCGCGGATTCGGCAGCTTCATCGTCAAGACTCGTTCCGAGAAGACAGCCCGTAACATCTCCAAGAACACTACAATCATCATTCCTGAGCACAAAATCCCGGCTTTCAAGCCCGCAAAGGTGTTCATGAACAACGTTAAGGGAGAATAATCTTTCACTGAGATTAACGCTAATCCCGATAAAAAGGGAAAAACGGCGCTACATACTCTATAAAACCATTAATAATCCTCCAAAATGCCAAGCGGAAAGAAAAGAAAAGGCCACAAGATGGCTACCCACAAGCGCAAAAAGCGTCTGAGAAAGAACCGCCACAAGAAGAAGTAAGGGACATTTCAGGCAATGGCTCACCGCTCCGGATGCTCCATCAGGCCTCCGGATGCGGACAAGCCGTTAATTGCCGTCAATATTTCTTCGTCAAAAATGTAGGCTGGCCCTGTCTTAACTAAGATAGCGGCCTTCGCCTTTTTGCCAATGTTATGTAATGAAAAGTGAACTTATCGTAGACGTTCAATCAAGCGACATTTCTGTTGCACTACTTGAGGACTCAAGATTGGTGTCGCTACAGAAAGAATCACGCGGGATTGCCTATGCCGTCGGCGACATTTATCTGGCTAAAGTCAAGAAACTCATGCCCGGTCTCAATGCCGCCTTNGTCAATGTCGGCTATGAAAAAGACGCATTCCTTCATTATTTGGACCTTGGCCCCAGGTTCTCGTCCTACTCCCAGTTTGTCCGCGACCTGCTCGCCGACAAGAAGCACATTCCACAGCTCCAGAAAAAAACGCTCCTGCCNGAAATTGATAAACACGGTGCCATTGCCGACGTGCTCGCACCGGGACAGGAGTTGCTTGTGCANATCGTCAAAGAACCAATTTCATCTAAGGGACCNCGACTTACAACCGAAATTTCTCTCACCGGACGTTACCTTGTCCTGATTCCNTTCAGCGACAAGATTTCGGTTTCGCAGAAAATTAAATCCGGAGAAGAGCGCACAAGGCTTCGACAGCTCCTCGGAAGCATCAAGCCAAAAAACTTCGGCATTATTGTACGCACATCCGCCGAAGGGAAAAGAGTCGCTGAGCTCAACACCGAGCTGAAAGCCCTTATGAAGTGTTGGGAAGACGCACTTGCTAAAGCGCAAAAAGTTACTGCCCCGGCACTTGTCTTTGAAGAAGAGAGCCGCATCGTCACTGCGTTGCGCGATATATTCTCTACATCTTTTCAGGACATCTACGTCAACGACCCCGAAATCACGCAACAGATACGCAACTATGTGTCGATTATTGCGCCCGAGAGTCGCGACATTGTCAGGGAATACAATTCGCCTGAGCCGATTTTCGACAAATTCGGTATAACCCGACAAATCAAATCGTCGTTCGGAAAAACGGTATCATTCCGTAGTGGAGCTTACATAATAATCGAATCGACCGAAGCCCTGCACGTCATTGACGTCAACTCGGGAAACAGGTCAAAGGCTTCAAGCGATCAGGAATCCAATGCTCTTGAGGTTAATCTTAGAGCCGCCGATGAGATCGCACGACAGCTCAGATTGCGCGACATGGGAGGAATCATAGTAATCGACTTTATCGACATGGCGAAGCAGGAGCACCGTCAGGCGCTCTTTGATCACATGAAAGAAGTCATGGCCAATGACCGTGCGCGGCACAACATTCTGCCACTCAGTAAATTTGGCCTGATGCAGATAACACGACAGCGTGTTAGACCGGCTCTTGACATTGTCACCGCCGAAAGTTGTCCGTCATGTTTCGGCAAAGGTGAGATACAGCCATCGCTGCTGTTCACTGATACCCTGAAGGAAAAGCTCGATTACCTGATCAACGACCTGCAGCAACGCAATTTCATCATGTATGTCCATCCGTTTGTCGATGCATACATCAAAAAAGGACTGATTTCGTCGCTCTATCGCAAATGGCGTACAGAGCTCGGAAGATGCTTCAAGATCATGCCCGATCAGTCACTTGCATATCTGCAGTATCGCGTTATCGACAGCCACAAAAATGAAATTGACCTCAAAGAGGAAAAGGACATGGCATCGGCTGCTACTAAGACAAAAAACAAAGCCAGGAACCGGGGTAACAACCCAAACGACGAATGACTGTCCACGTGAGCGGGTCCTTTGAAAGTCCCACTCTTTAAAAGTCATGACCCGTCCACGTTACGTCTACCACATGGCCGTAAAAAACGACTCTTACCTGCGTAAACCCGAGTGGTTGCGCATCAAACTCCCCGACGCCATCAAGTCGGGAAAAATTCGGCAGATGCTTGCCGAGAGAAACCTTAACACAATCTGCTCAAGCGGAATGTGTCCCAATCGTGGCGAGTGCTGGTGTGCCGGCACCGCCACTTTTATGATTGGGGGCGACACATGCACAAGAGCCTGCAAGTTCTGTGCTGTAAAAACCGGACGTCCCGGCACACAGCCAGACCCCGCTGAGATCGGCAATATCGTGCGTTCCATTCAGGAACTCGGGCTTAAACACGCCGTTGTGACCTCCGTTGACCGCGATGACCTTCCCGATGGTGGAGCTGCCCACTGGGCCGCACTCATCCGCGCCATCCGCACGCAATGTCCCGGAGTTACCCTTGAGACACTCATACCCGACTTTCAGGGTAAGACCGAACTTATCGACATAGTGATTGCCGAGCGTCCCGACGTCATTTCCCACAATCTCGAAACCGTCCGTCGGCTCACACCCCATGTGCGTTGCTCCGCAACCTACGACCGCTCTTTGGCAGTTCTACGCCACATAGCTCAAAGTGGCATCCGTTCCAAGTCAGGCATCATGCTTGGCCTTGGTGAAACACCTGATGAGATCATCGAGACTATGGATGACCTCATTGCTGTCGGTTGCGAAGTCATGACCATAGGCCAGTATCTACAGCCATCGCGCAGCCATTACCCGGTTCAAGCCTATATTACTCCCGAAACATTCGAGCAATATCGTCTTACGGGCATTGAAAAAGGATTCCGACACATCGAGAGTTCACCGTTCGTACGAAGCAGCTACCATGCCGAGCGACATGTCCATTGATATTCGCATCATACCCGGGCTACTCCCTTACCGCGAGGGGTGGGATATGCAGCATCGTCTCTTGGATGAAGTCGACCGCGGTGTGTCGCCTGAAACCATACTGATAGTTGAGCACGCCCCTGTCTTCACCCTCGGCTTCCATGGAAATGCGGCAAATATGCTTGTTTCCGAAGAAATGCTACGTGAGCGCGGAGCCGAAATCCTGCGTGTGGAGCGCGGTGGCGACATCACTTTCCACGGTCCGGGGCAACTCGTCGCCTATCCTATCCTGCGACTCCGAGACCGCCGTTTCGGAGTGAAATCCTACGTCAGCCGCCTCGAGCAGTCTGTTATCGACACATGTGCCGACTTCGGTGTTGAGTCCGGTCGTGTCGAGGATGCCACCGGAGTGTGGTGTGGCATAGGCACACCCGCTGAGCGGAAAATATGTGCCATTGGAGTCAAAGTTTCCCACGGAGTCACCATGCATGGCCTCGCCCTCAACGTCACCACCGATCTCGATTGGTTCCGACTCATCAACCCCTGCGGCTTCATCACCAAAGGAGTCACCTCGATTGCACTCGAGACTGGAGTTGCACCGGCATTCGGCGACGTAGCCGATACCCTCGCATCCCACCTCCTCCGCAACCTCACGGAATAACGATTCTGAACATCGGGTGAGGCGTTCGCTTCGCCAGCTCCACACTTGCCCCACCGTTGCGTCGCAGCAACTGTCTTGACAACGCCAGACCTATTCCGCTCCCACCCGGCTTTGTCGTGAAAAACGGTATAAAAATCTTGTCAGAAATCTCCTCTGCGATTTCCGGGCCGTTATCCGAGATTTCAATCGTTACCGACTCATCATCCTGCAGTTGCCCCTTTATCGTTATCATCCCTCTGCCCGATAGCAACCGCGTGTTCTCCACTGCATTTTTCAGCAGGTTTACTATAGACTGACTCAGCATCCCCTCATCACTGTAGACCATCACATCCTCGTTACCCTTCATGTCTATTATTATATCAGGCAACAATTCCGGCTTACAGTCAGTCATGCAATAAGCGAGATTCACACACCGCTCCAAGAAATCACGAAGCACAAAAGGTCTTGGTAAAGGATCAGGCAGGTGCGCCAGATGCTGGTAGGAGTTCACAAAATTCCGCAGATAATCCGAAGCACTCACTATAGCCCTGAGCTGCTGACGCACGCTATCCGACAGCGAAATCCCTTCAGGCGATTCAAGCACATTTCCCGCAAGCGACATTATAGGCATAAGAGCATTGTTAAGTTCATGCACCACCACCTGTGAGAAACGCATCCATGAATCCATGTCGCGGTCAGCCACCGCCGAGGTCGCGTCATCAAGCGTCAGCATCACGTATGTTTCCCCACCCGATTCAAGTTCGCTTACACTCACCACGGCAATTCCGTCCCCCAACTTCATCACCTCGCTTCCTGTTATAGTTTCTTTGCGCTCAAGCAATCGTCCAAGTCGCGAATCGGCAAATTGCTTAACCGAGGTCACCACCGCGCGTCCGAGCATTCTTAAAGCCGCACGATTGCTCAGCACCGCGCGCCCGTCACTGCACCTGAACACCACTATTCCTGTGGCCGAGCGCTCCACCACTGTCTTCAGAAACACATCACGCTTAGCACTCTCTGCCCGCAGCGATTCAAGCATTTTCCTTATAGATTCAAGATTGGCCGAAATCGTGCGGTCATTTATCCGTGGCATGTAGGTTGGATCTCCATTCGACAGAGCCTCAATCAGCATCCCCGTTGCTTTCCGTGTCCTCCGTGTCACTGTCATAAGGCGCACTGCACACACCAGTGCCATGCCCACTGCACCAGCAGCTGCAATTCCGGCGAGACTCATAGCCCGTAACGCTTTATCTTGTTGTAAAGAGTCTGCCGTGAGATCCCTAAACTCTTGGCCACAAGCGTCATGTTTCCGTCATTCTCCTCAATCCTCCGAGCAATCATGTCGCGTTCCATGTCAGCCATAGTTGTCACTGCCTGAACATCCCCCTGATCAGTCATCACCTGAGACTTCAGCCCAAGTGTACCGGCCGTAACCACATCGCCGTCAGTCAGTATCACAGCCTTCTCCATCACNTGCTCCAGCTCCCTCACATTTCCCGGCCAGCTGTAGGAAAGAATCTCGTTTCTCGCGTCATCCTCCAGACAGAGCCGGTCACCTCCCCTGTATATATCGCAATATTTGTTCAGGAACTTCTGCGCCATTTCCACCACATCGCGCCCGCGACGGCACAGCGGCGGTATATCAATATGGATTGTGTTTATGCGGTAAAGAAGATCCTGCCTGAACAGACCCTCCATCACAAGCCTTTCCGGATCAGCCGAAGTAGCCGATACAAGTCTTATATCCACCTTACGCGGCTTCGTCTCGCCAAGACGCGTAAGGCAGCGTTCCTGAAGCACACACAGCAGCTTCGATTGCAACCGTGGTGTGAGATTCCCTATCTCGTCAAGAAAAAGAGTTCCCCCATCAGCCTCCTCTATCAATCCCGCCTTACCNGTGACNGCNCCNGTAAACGCACCCTTGGCATATCCGAAAAGCTCACTCTCAAACAGACTGTCAGCAATCGCCCCCATATCCACGTGCACAAGCTTACCACCTTTCCTCCCCGACAGAGCATGTATCTCACGTGCGAGTGCCGACTTTCCCGTTCCGTTATCCCCCGTTATGAGTATTGAAGCCTGTGTAGGAGCCACACGCTTCACCATGTCCCTTACCAGAGCCATTCCATGACTTTCTCCATAGAAGAAACCGTCATTACCTACACTGGACACCTTCTCACTGCGCCTTCCCAATTTAGGCAGACTGTCAATAACTCCTTTCAGTCGCTCCCTTTCTATAGGTTTTACTATAAAATCCGTCGCCCCTTCTTTTATACCGCTTACAGCAAGATCTATATCGCCGTATGCCGTCATTAGCACCACCGGAGTTTCCGGATAATCCTTACGCAATCGTTTTAGCCAATAGAGACCCTCGTTGCCCGTCATCATGCCGGGACGGAAATTCATGTCAAGAAACACACATGCCGGTTTCTCCTCCCTCATCATCTCCGGTATACGTTCTGGCGTAGTAACCCTTACAGTCGCAATACCTTCCTGACCAAACATCAGATCCAATGTCCGGCCTACCCCTTCACTGTCATCGACAATGAGTATCTTCCTGTTCTCTCTGCTCATACAGCAAAAATACATTTACCCTTTCAACTTTCCAAACCGTTCACACTCAACCATTGTCCAACATTTTGACACTCATTGTCCTGTTATTTTACAGGNCTTATCTGTCCACAANNNCATATANACCTATGAATCAAATATTTAATACTTTTGGCACGATATTTGTGACATATATGGGCATAATATATATTTTTCTTATTTTTAAGTATGTTCAACAACATNCTCTATTCATGGCGCAGTATCGCATCGATGCCGCGCCAGAGCATCCTGAAAGCGGTGTCGCTCGCATTCGGGATAGGCATTGCCATACTGTTGCTGGCACGCTACGCCTATCTGCAAAGTTTCGACACTTCCTATGCCGACCACCGAAATCTCTANCAGACCTGGATCACATGGCATCTCTCCGACCGCGACCTTGANGCNTCAAGAACCATTCCCGGCAAGATACCCACCGGAATTGCCGAGGAATTAACCGACATCTTCAGTTCCGGTTCAGCCACAAGCCGCGGAAGCAGGTCGTTCATTGAAACCGACAACCAGACTCAGGCNGANGCNACCACGTTCTANAGNGACACNCTCTTCTTTGAGACACTCGGTATCGAGCTTCTCATAGGCAAACCGCAGGATCTTAACAATTACACAAACGTTTTTCTCTCTGACAAAATAGCGGGTCAGCTTTTCGGTACACCCGAGGAAGCCATCGGACGCACTCTAACTGCCAACATGAACTACGACGATAAATACACCGTCGCAGGCATTTTCCGCGCACTCCCCGACAACAACTCCATGTGTCCCGACATCCTTTTCTCAATCACCCCGTTTTCCAATTACTTCCGATGGATTGGAGGGGACTCATGGTGGGGCTTTCTACGCAAGAGAAATGATTGCACATTGTCACTCGACGAAATCAACGCCCGCATAGCACAGGTTATTGAGAAAAACGTACCACCTGTCAACGGCATTACTATCGAAGTAGAAGTTCGCCCCATTTCTGACTCAATTTCAGGCGACAGCGAAACGCGCTCAATGATGTATATTCTTCTGAGTCTTGCTGTCACAATACTTATCATTGCCATATTCAACTACGTCCTTATATCGATAGCCTCACTTGCCCGACGCGCTAAATCTGTCGGAGTGCACAAGTGTTGCGGTGCAGGCACAGCATCAATTCTCTCAATGTTTGTCATTGAAACCGTCATGATACTCTTGGCGGCACTCTCGTTGGCAGCATTGCTCCTGTTCACCTTCCATGAGTTTCTTGAAGACACACTTCAGACCTCCATGGCCGAACTTTTCAACCCCTCCCGCCTGTGGGTCGTAGCATCCGTCATAGCTCTCACCATTGCCATCGGAGCCTTTATCCCGGGCATCATGCTCTCGCGCATAGAAGTCTCCACCATCTTCCGNCGCTTCACCGAGAGCCGNCGCTACTGGAAGCGCGTTCTTCTCTTTGTGCAGATCACAGGTGCAACCATCATCCTCACCATATCGGCCGTAGTNCTTTCGCAACTCAACTTCGCAATAAACATCGATCCCGGCTACCGCATGGAAGGACTCGTTATTGTCCCCTACGACCGCGAGTCACGCGATGCTTTCGAAGCCGACATTCGCTCTCTGCCTTACGTCATAGACTACGGATATTCCGGTTCTACGCCCGTCTATGGTTATTCGGGATCAATTATTCCCGATGACAAAGGCAATACTGTGTTTTCAACAAACTTCGACTATGCCCCTGCCGAGTATATTGATTTCATGGGATTCGACTTCATAGCCGGACGCCCCTATCGCGACAGTTGCGAGATTATAATCAACCGCTCCTACTGCACGGCAAGTGGCTGGACACCCGAGAATGCTGTCGGACGTGTTATCGGCCATCCCGATGATCCACTCACAATCACCGGAGTTATCGAGGATTTCAGCATCGGCACACTCTCCTACGACAAAGCACCGTTTGCCATGCGTATACCGCCTAAACCCGACTATGCCCCGACACTTCAGATCCACATTGCCGAGCCATACCTTGAAAACGCCCGTAAGCTCGCCGAGTACGTGGAAGAGCACTACCCCATGCGCCGCGATGCCCCGTCGCTCGCCACAGAGGATCTTCGCCACATGTACGGTAATGTTACCCGCTTCCGTAACCTCACCTTCATCGCGGCAATAGCCATTTTCTTCATCACAATGATGGGACTCGTGGGCTATCTTGCCGACGAGATACAGCGTCGCCGTCGCGAGATNGCCATACGCAAAGCCAACGGAGCNGGCACACTCGACATTATTCGTCTACTCTCTACCGACATCGCTGCCTACTCCCTTCCGGCTGTGATTATCGGCGGCATACTTGCCAACTGGCTCAGTCGGTTGTGGCTTGAGCAATTTACCAGAACCTATCCGGGTCTCCCTTATATCTACACATTTATACCTATCATTGTGTTTATCGTGACCGTAGCCGCTATTGCCGCCATGTCGTGGCGCACAGCCAATTCCGATCCCGCCGAAGCACTCAAATCCGAATAATTCCCTGAAACATCATGATACAGCTTAATAAAATCTGCAAAGAATTCACTACCGACACCATCCGCACGCTTGCCCTTCAGGACATCGACTTATCCATCTCACGTGGCGAATTTGTGGCCGTCATGGGTCCGTCTGGGTGTGGTAAATCAACTCTTCTGAATATCGTCGGCACACTCGACCGCCCCACATCCGGCTCCTACCTTCTCGACGGCAAGGAAGTCGGCACACTCACCACATCGCAGCTCACAGACGTTCGCAAAGGCAAGATAGGCTTCATCTTCCAGTCATTCAATCTCATCGACGAGTTGACTGTGAAGCAGAACATCGAGCTTCCACTCACCTATCTGCCCATCTCGCCAGCCGAACGCCGCAGCCGAGTCAATGAGTTGCTCGAGCGCATGAACATGTCGCATCGCACACATCACTATCCCCGCCAGCTCTCTGGCGGACAGCAGCAGCGTGTGGCGATAGCACGTGCACTTGTCACCAACCCCGATATTATNCTTGCCGACGAGCCCACAGGAAACCTTGATTCAAAAAACGGCATAGAAGTCATGGAACTTCTCACCGACCTCAACGCAGCCGGCACAACAGTCATGATGGTCACCCACTCTGACCGCGACGCAGCTTATGCCCACCGCACAATAACCATCTTCGACGGACACATAACCGCCTCCATCCCCCGCTGACCCCTTTATAGTATAGCCGTCGAAGACGGCATTTAATTCAAGCCCCACATCAAGCCGCTCTGCGGCGATGGTGTGGGGTTACTGTAATTGTTCTCTGATTCACCTACCCGTCACCATCCCCACATTCATCCTTGTCCAGATGCAATTCGGTACCATGCGCCACAATCCCACCACCAGGTTCCAGCGCCAGTCTATCACCGCCACGCGTCTCTTTCGCGCGATAGCCCTCAGCATTCCCGGCACAGCATAATCAAGCGTCATCTCCAGCGGATACTTCCGTCCCTCATGAAGCAGTGGCGTCTTTATCCATCCCGGCCTTATATCGGTGAACGCCACATCGCATCTCTCCTTATGCGCAAGCTGTTCCAGAGCCACAAGATAAGTCTGTGCCATCCGTTTCGACGCCGAGTAAGCCGACATCTCCCCGATCCCGTTCGTACCGGCAACCGACGTCACGGCAGCGATCTGTCCCTTTACCCCATTGTCTCTGAAATAGCGGTAGGCAGCCGACACCATCCGCGCGAACCCAGTCGAATTTGTGTCTATGATATCCGCCTCCCGTTCAGGATCAAGACCAGGATTATCATAGCCGATACCCGCCACATGAAAATAGATATCCATACCTCCCGTGCGCTCAATCAATCTGTTGAGCCGTTCGGGAGCATCCTTCTCTGTCACATCTATCGCTTCATACTCCACTTTATCTGGATAACGATCCTTGATCTCCTTCAGAGTCTCCGTCTTGCGTGCGGCAAGACCCAGTTTGAAACCCCTCGAAGCCAAAGCCTCAGCCACGCGCAGCCCGATCCCCGACGACGCCCCCATTATTATCATCCTTTTCATAATCAAACCTTAACTTTGTATCCCGCCCGTGTAACGGGCATAACAACTGTAAGCACCCGGTGACCNCAGGGAACCGGGTATTANGCAGCTTCCCCCTTGGTAGCTGCGGAGCTNCGCCACAATCATCACCCTCCCTACAACTATAACAAAACAGGGCGCATTATTCTGCGCCCTGCCCATATAGAAGTATTCAATAGCTCACACCTTGAACTTATATTCGATTTCCGCAAGATCTGCATTTGCCTTAACAATCTTCTTCGACAGACCCTCGCTCCAAGTCTTCAATCGCGCAGAGATACCCTCATCAGTCAGCGAGAGGATGCGGGCAGCAAGCACAGCGGCATTCATCGCCCCGTTTATCCCCACTGTAGCCACAGGAATCCCGGGAGGCATCTGTGCGATCGACAATAGGGCATCAACACCACCAAGCGACGAGTTGATAGGCACACCGATCACAGGCAGCGGAGTGATAGCCGCGATCACACCTGGTAGAGCGGCCGACATACCTGCTGCAGCAATTACCACCTTCAACCCGCGACCTTCTGCCTCGCGCGCAAAAGTCTCCACCTCAGTCGGAGTGCGGTGAGCCGACAGAGCGAGCAGTTCAAACGGAATTTCAAGATCATTGAGAAAATCGGCAGCCTTTTTCATCACCGGCATATCCGACGTACTCCCCATGATAATACTTACAAGAGGTTTCATCTTCTATTTATATATTAATCAAATTATTCTAATATCATTCCATTCCCGCTCATCCGAGTCCTATGAGATCTCCGAGTTCTCTCCCCCCACATCATTCCGCAAGCATCAGCGCTAACCACACCCACACCAAACCATTGGCAACTCCCGCAGCAACCTGCATCAGAGTGTGCCGCTCCAGTATCAGGCGCGACGTACCCGTCACCCCTGTGGCGATTATCGCTCCGAATATCCATCCGTCTATAGGCCATGCGTTCAATCCATTGTATGCAATAAAAATCAGAAACGACAGCAGGCCGCCCATTGCAGCCCCATGTCCGCTTATCTTCCATCTGAAATTCACAGCCATATTCACTAGTCCAGCCACAGCGCCACCGATAAGAAACATATATAACCACGCCGGAGCGTGAAGATGACGCAGAAACAATGCACAACCTCCGTAGCACAACGCTGAGAGAATATAAGGCCACATCCTTTCACCCTGTTTGTTCAGACCGGAATCTGTCACAATTCCGAGCTTCATCATCAGGAATATGCCTATCATTGGTAGGATTGCAGTAAAGAAAAGAGTCCAGCCGAGTACCGGAAGCACCGTTCCCCCGGGCAATGTATAGAGATATGTAAGTTCTATTCCGAGTGCGACAGCATAAGTCGGTACTATGATCGGGCTGAATATTGCCGAGATTATGCGGGATATATATTGTAGTGTGTTCATAACTGTCTTCTCATTTTGGCACCTGGGATACCCAGACGCTCCCTGTATTTCGCCACCGTGCGCCTTGCAGCCTCCACGCCCCTCTCATGCAGAAGTGCCGTGAGTTTTTCATCTGATAGTGGATGCTGCTTATCCTCATTGGCGATTAGTTCCTTTAGTATTGAAACGAATTTGTGTGCCGAAGTGTTGTCACCGCTACCGGCAGCTTCATTAAAAAGCGATTTCAACGAATACACACCACCCTGTGTGAGCACATACTTACCTGAAGTCGCCCTTGATATTACCGACANATCATCTCCCGTTATCGCCGCCACATCTCTNAGCACCATCGGTTTGAGTCGGCTTTTATCATCAGTGAGAAAAAATTCACGCTGAAGTTCAACGATAGCACTCATTATGCGCCACAAGGTTTCCTGTCTGATCTTCATCAACCCGATGAAAGCCTTGGCCTCGTCGCGCTTGCGACGCAAAAACAACACAGCATCGCGGCGAGCGCGTTTCACCGATGCAGCCTCGCTTACGTCACTCTCCCTTGCGATTTCNGATCCCTCCTCAAAACTCTTTTCGATCTCAAGTTCCGGAATCTTCGACAATAAAGTGAGTTTNAATCTNTCCGGNCCNGTCACCTCCACCATGAAGTCAGGCACTATTGTNGATGCTGCTTCCTCAGTTATAGAGTGATTATATTGAAGTCCAGGCTTAGGATTCAGCCGGGTTATAAGTTCGAGTGCACGCCCTATAGCCGCCTCATCCACACCGAGAGCCGAACGCAATTGATCAAAATTGCGTCCGCTGAACAAATCGAAATACTGTCCTATTATCTTTTTTGCCAGACGGTGATCCCCATCATCATTATCCTGGCGGTCAAGTTGAAGAAGCAGACAGTCGCGCAGATCCACCGCACATACTCCCGCCGGATCAAGCGACCGCACGCAGTCCCATGCCCGCTGCACAGTATCCTTAGTTGGTTGATAGCCCGTTGACAAGAGCAGATCCTCCGCCACCTCCACAGGCACACGGGTCGCATAACCGCTGTCATCCAGATTCCCGGCTATGTATAGCGCGATTTTACGTTCCTCGTCACTCAGATCACTGAAAGCGAGTTGTGCAGCAAGAGCCTCGTAGAGCGAAACACTGCTGTCGCTATGCGTCGATTCCCAAGGTTGCGGAGCATCAACTCTTTTCACCTGAGCCCCCGCAAAAGGAATTTCCTCGGCCGACGCATAATCCGCACGCTGAAGATCCTCCGCACTCTCATTATAATCCTCCTGAGTATCCAACCGTTCAAGCTCATGCTCAGTCGATCTTATTTCGAGTGCAGGATTATCGTCCACCGTACGCCGTATTTCATCCTCCAGTTCCCTGCCGGTCAGTTCAAGCATACGCCCGAACTGCACCTGCATCGGGTTGAGTTTTAACTGCTGTTTCTGACTGGCGGTAAGCCGTAGCGAACTCTTCATCTACTGTAACTTAAACTGTATGGACACACGATCCATGCCCACTTTCTCAGCCGTCGAAGACGGCTATTAATTCCGAACCCCACATCGAGCCGAAGGCGATGGTGTGGGGTTGATGGAGTTGTTGTTTATCGGCGTCGAAGACGTCGGCTAATCGCCAACTCCAGCCCGTGTAACGGGCGTAACAACTGCCAGCACCGGGTGACCGGAGGGAACCCGGTGTTACGCGGCTTATCCCTTGGGAGCTGCGGAGCTGCGACACACCCCCGCCGACTCACAGACTCCCTTTCGTCGACGGCAGGCTGAAATTGAACGGATCACGACGCACCGCCATTTTCAGCGAACGCGCAAACGCCTTGAAAACGCCTTCAATACGGTGATGTTCGTTTTCACCCTTGGCCTCGATGTATATGTTGCACTTTGCTGTGTCTGAAAGACTCTTGAAGAAATGCCTGAACATCTCTGTGGGCACATCGCCGATCTTTTCTCTGACAAACGGCTCCACTTCCCACACGAGACACGGACGACCGCCGAAATCGAGAGCAACCGTGGCCACACATTCATCCATCGGCAGGCAGAAACCATAGCGTTCCAGTCCGCGCTTGTCGCGCAAAGCCTTTCCGAGAGCCTCACCGAGTGCAAGTGCCGTGTCTTCTATCGTGTGATGTTCATCCACATTAAGATCACCCTTCACCTTCACCGCAAGGTCTATTCCACCGTGGCGTCCTATCTGATCAAGCATATGGTCAAAGAATCCCAGGCCGGTCGAAATCTCGGTCTTGCCGCTACCATCCACATCCACTGCAACCATCACATCAGTCTCACCGGTCACGCGGTGTACGGTTGCACATCGGCCAGGCACAACCGATTCGCTCTCTGTTGTCATGCCACTCACATCCTCACCCTTCAGGGCTGCCACAAGCATGTCGTTCTCTGCGGCAGTTCCCACTGTCAGGCGCAGGCAGTCATTGCAAAGATGTACCTTGGAGCGGTTTCTCACCACAACCCCATCGCCGAGCAGACGCTTGTATACATTGTCGGCATCTTTGACTTTGGCAAGGATGAAATTGGCATCCGATGGGTAAACCTCCTCAACAATATCCACCTCGGCGAGACGCTTCGCAAGATCCTCCCTGAGCATTACCAGTTCTCTTGCGGTTCGCGCTATGCGTGCCTTGTCGCTGAGCACGGCGAGAGCCTGCCTTTGGGTAAGTATATTGATGTTATAAGGATATTTCACCTTATTGAAGACATCTATTATTTCGCGGCACGCAAAACCTATACCGAGCCTGATTGCGGCCGAGGCCCATGCTTTCGAGAAAGTCTGCATCACTACCAGGCGTGGATATTTCCCGAGAAGCGACACGGCCGACCCCTTGTCTGAGAAATCCACGTATGCTTCATCCACGGCAAGAATACCCTCAAACGACTGCGCGAGTCTCTCTATATCCTCAAGAGCGAAAGCATTACCCGTTGGATTGTTTGGAGAACACACCCACATCACTTTGGTGTTTGCATCACAGGCCTCAAGCAGAGCTTCGATGTCAAGTGAGAAATCCTCACGCAGACTCACACGGCGGTACTCAACATCATTGATTGCGGCACACACCGAGTACATTCCGTACGACGGATCTATAGCCACCACATTGTCTGTTCCTGGGCGACAGAACGTGCGGTAAAGTATATCTATGCACTCGTCACTACCCACACCGAGAAAAATATTCTCTGGAGCCACACCCCGCAGTTCACCTATGTGCAACTTCACCTGACGCTGCAGAGGGTCAGGATAGCGGTTCAGTCCGTTGAGTATCGAGTTTTCGTTGGCATCAAGCCACGCTTTTGCATCACCGCTGTACTCATCACGGGCGCATGTATATGGTTCAAGATCCCTTATATTGGGGCGAAGCAGCTTTTCTATTTCCTTAAGCATTGGGAGGACTATAGAGATTCGTATCTGATTTCCATTGCGCGGCTGTGAGCCTCCAGACTTTCAGCTTTAGCCATGGTCATCACGGTCTTGGCGAGCGACTTGACTCCCTCGGGAGTCAGACGCTGATATGTGATTTTTTTACAGAAACTGTCGAGATTCACGCCACTGTAAGCTGTTGCATAACCCGACGTAGGAAGCGTATGATTGGTACCCGAAGCATAGTCGCCGGCACTTTCCGTCGACCACGGG
>JAAVGC010000009.1 GCA_014800445.1 Bacteroidales bacterium
TCTTTTATTATTGAAAGATGATGGTGACATAAGAAAAAAGAGAATGTACTTCCCCAACAACATGAGAACTTGAAATTATTAGCTCAGGTATTGCACTATTGTAACAGATTGTATCTGCATTCATAATAGATTACAGATGCCGCAGAGCTCTCCACATTGGCGGTAATGTGATTATACAAAAAAAGCGTGAGAGCTGTACCTGTTGCTCATCCCGCTGATCCAAGGCTGTGGCGTGCCCATCAAGGTAGAATGAGCAACGACGCAAGAGCCTCACGCGATATGATATACCATGCACGTGTATGACCCAACTCACGTTGAGTCACATACGTGTAAATATACACATATCCACATAGGCATCTACCGTTGCTAACTCTCGACCTTGATTAGAAACTGCCACATTTCGGATCAGCCAAGAATTTAGCGTCAAGTAAACGCTTCTTTTCAGATTTGTCCGGCCTCTGCCAGACCATTTATTTATCCCACCCACAAGCCGCTATCGGCTCTTGCAGTTGAGACTTGGTGCAAAGATATAATTATTTTCTAAACTGCACAATTTTATGACGGCAGCAAAAAGCGGGCATTGCAGATACCCATAACCCGGCGAAGCCGGAGCGAAACTTTTGCCTCAGGCAGCAAGATAATCTAACGGAATAGGGAGGACGTACGGGCCGTACGTCCCTACTCTGAGGGGATAAGTCGCGTGCTTTGCACGCTTGGTTATGTAGTGGTTAAGAAGGACGTGTGAGTTCCTATGATGTGGGGGCTGTGCGTGTTAGCGGGAGGTGATGACGCGGTCGCCGAGCATGTGGGCGTACTCTTTCTGCAGCTCGAGGTAGCGTGCCTTGCGCTGCATGAGTTGCATTACTTTCTCGATGTCGCCTTCGGTGCTTGCGCGGGCGATTTCATTGCAGAGTTCGCTTGACATTGAGGCGAGCATGGCCGATTTCCATGCATAGATCGCCTGATTGAGCAGATGGGGGAGCTTGTCGAGCTCGGAGGGGAGCTGGGTAAAGCGTGTGTGGTATTTGCTCAGGCGATGACGCTCGAATGCGAGTGAGGTAGCGAGATGACGCACGCTGTCGTTGTCAGAACATGTGAGTGACCGCTCCACGTAGTTGCGCGTGAACTCTGAAATGGAGTTGTTGTAGTTCGTATCGGCGCGTTCCATAAGCATGTGCTCCTCGCGTGTTATGGCCGCAAGATCAGGGGCTGTAGAGGCAATCTTTTCGCGTCCTTCTTCGATTTCACGGCTGCGCCGGGAGGAGGCTTCGATTTGCTCTCGCGCCAGATCGTCGGGCCAGGTTTGGCGCAATGACTGGGCTTCGTAGAACAGGGCGCGGTTGGATGGATCGGAAAATTCCATGTCGTCATTGGCCATTTCGAGCTCCACGAGATCAATGACGCTCATCGGCACGGTGTTGCCTTCGGTGTCGATTGCATCGCACACGGTGGTCATGCCGTAGCGGACGACGTAGAGGAGCACGCCGCGTTCAAAGTCGGTGAGTCCGGGGCGGATGTTTCGTTGGGGAGCAGTGGGTGCCGGAGTGGACGTGGAAAGGGTAGGAGCTGAAACGGTAGCGGTATCGGAGGAGGTGGAGGTTACGTCGGCAATTGATTTCCGGGCTTCTTCTCTCTGCCGCTCCACGGAGGCCTGCTCTGCCTTGCGCTTGCGGGCGAGCGATACCTGGCGGCGCAGAATGTCCTCACCCATATCAAGCAGGCGGCTGCACTCCTGAATGTAGACCATGCGCTTGACTTCGTCGGGGATTGCGGCGACTGACTGAACTATATCAGTGATCACCTCGGCACGACGGGTGGGGTTGGTGGCGTCCTTAAGAAGAATCGTGGTCTTGAAGCGGATGAAGTCNACTGAGTTTTCCTCGATGTATTTTTCAACTTCCTCAGAGCTGTGNTTTTGGGCGAAGGAATCCGGGTCGTCGCCATCGGGGAGGAGGACTATGGAGATGTCGAGTCCTTCGTTCAGCAGTATGTCAATNCCTCGCAGGGAGGCCTTGATACCGGCAGCATCACTGTCGTAGATGACGGTTACNGCATCGGNGAAGCGGTGGAGCAGACGTGCCTGTCCGGGCGTGAGTGACGTGCCTGATGATGCGACGACGTTTTCCACGCCN
Source organism: Bacteroidales bacterium (assembly GCA_014800445.1). Classification (GTDB taxonomy): domain Bacteria; phylum Bacteroidota; class Bacteroidia; order Bacteroidales; family Muribaculaceae; genus JAFLTL01. Next base: position 2,133 of record JAAVGC010000009.1, read on the forward strand.
CTCTGCGACATGGAAATGACATCCATGTAGCCTTCAACAAGAATGCACATCCCTTTCTGGGAAATNGCTTTNTTGGCCTGGTATAAACCATAGAGCTGGACGCTCTTGGANTAAATTGAAGATTCAGGCGAATTGACGTATTTNGCTACGGACTTGTCGGTGCGCAATGTGCGGCCACCGAATGCCACGACTTTGCCGGAGATACTGTGTATGGGATAGATCACACGTCCTCGGAAACGGTCGACGACGCGTCCGGTCGATTCCTGACGGTAGCAGAGTCCGGTTGAAACGAGGTACTGCTCCTGATAACCGGCGGCTGTGGCTTCTCGGAGAAGGATGTCGCGCTCCTCAAGCGCGTAGCCGAGGTGGAAGCGCTCTATCATGCGCTCGCTTATGCCTCGCTCACGGAAATAGGCAAAGCCTATGTCGCGGCCGGCGTCGGTGTGCATGAGGTTGTGTTCAAACCGCTGCATTGCCCACTCGTTGACGGCAAGCATACTCTGGCGCTCGGTTTCGGCCTGGATATCCTCGGCTGTCACCTCGTCCTCTTTGATGGGAATGTTGTATTTTGCAGCCAGATAGCGCAGTGCCTCGTTATAGGTCATGGATTCATGTTCCATGACAAATCCTACGGGGCTACCTCCCTTACCGCAGCTGAAGCATTTGCATATACCTTTGGATTTCGATACGGAAAACGATGGGGTGCGCTCGTTGTGAAATGGGCAAAGACCGATGTAGTTGGCGCCACGTTTCTTGAGTTTCACGAAATCGCTCACCACTTCGACAATGTCGGCGGTGTCAAGTATGCGGCCTACGGTTTCCTTATCGATTCTTCTCATGTTGCAGTGTAGTGTTGGAGAGGGTTTTGATTCTGTGATAATACCAGGGAGAGTTATGGAAATAGTGCACGGAATAAGCGTTCAGCCATAGTCAACAGGGCTACTCTATAAAATGCAAAAAAGGCATTGTTTCACAACAACGCCTTCTCTTAAACCTTTATCTTAATCTAATACTATGAAAAACACACGCACAAATGTACTCGTAGTTTTTCATGTGTGCAAGGATTTAGCGGATTAATTTAATGTTTCAGCGATATTTTAGCATATCTTAACAATCGGGAGCGCGTTTATGTCACACTTAAGGCATATAGGATAGTGTCAGTAGGTGCGTTCGCCAAATATGCTTGTGCCGACCCTGACCATTGTGGCTCCTTCTTCGATGGCTATGGGGTAATCGTGGCTCATGCCCATGCTCACAACATCAAACCGACGCAGATCGGGAGCGATCTCATGGATAATGCGGTCGTAGCAGGAGCGTATGGATCGGAAATCAGCACGGATGCGGGCAGCGTCATCGGTGTTGGTAGCCATGCCCATCACTCCACGGATGTGAGTGGCCTGAAGTGTCTCAAACCGACGATCGCGCATCCATTGCTCGAGTTCAGTGACAGTGAATCCTGATTTTGTTTCCTCGTCGGCAACATGCAGCTCAAGAAGCACGTCGATGGTTTTACCGATCTTGGCGGCCTCACGATCCACCATGCGCAGCAGACGGTCGGAGTCGATGCTATGAATGAGAGAGAGGTTGCTGACGCGGAGAAGCTGCGCGACTTTGTTGGTCTGCAGATGCCCGATAAAGTGCCACTCCGTGTCGGCGGGAAGTAGGGGAGCTTTTGCTGTGATTTCCTGAACACGGCTTTCGCCAAACACACGCTGTCCTGCGTCGTAGGCCTCGCTCACGGCATCGGCAGGGTGAAACTTCGAGACGGCGACCAACGTGATTCCCTGAGGGAGAGAGCCGGCGATTTTATGCAGATTACCGGCTATCATTTCTCAACTTTGTCCCCTGAAAGTTCGGCTTTGTAAACGTCCATGATTAGTGTCTCGGTGAGCGATACGATCTCACAGTCACCGGTGTAGGTGTCGATCTCGCCTGTGAGGTTATCGTAGGCACCCTTGAAGTCGCTTCCGGCTACAAGCATCTGGCTTACCGCACGCTTCTCAGCAGCAGTTTTCTCGTCAATTGTAATGAACGCAACCTTTGCCATATACCACTTGTCGGCAGAGTCATCCCAAATGATTTCGGCTATTTTGGTGCGTTTTACTGCAGAGACTGAAAATTCGCCCGAGATGAACGGGGTGATTTCCTTAATGATGCGGGCTTCTGCCTCAGTGAAAGTGAAGGCATCGACGAGATAGGGCTCGGTAACTTTCTTTTGTGTGCCGTTTTCCATTGTCTTGTCAAACCTGACTTTACATTCAAACCAATTTGCCATTGTGCTTATGATTATAATTTTGTTACTTTGTTCGGTCGTTGCCGGAGTGCAAAAATAATGTTTTCTTGTCAAACCAAGCATCGCTGACAGTTGTTGAAAGATAAAAAGATTGAATCCTGGCGGTCATGAATGGCCGTAACTGAAAAACAACACAGTTATATTTAGATTTAGAACATTATATGAAATCCTATCGTATTTCAAAATATATTTCGGAAGGAAGTTCGGCTATAGATATGGGGGACGCGGTGGTTGTAGCCGAGTCTTCACCTTTGCACTTTAAACGCATCACACCCGAGGCAATGCCAGAAATACGTCGAATACTTCAGATGTCGCCTTCACTGACGTGCGACTACAGTATAGGCGGATTGTATATGTGGATCAATTATTTCGGCTATAAATATTGCATTTATAAAGACACTTTGTTTATAACCGGAGTGGAGGAGAATCATCTTGACCGACAAGCCTTCTCATGTCCGGTAGGTGCAATGCCGCTTCCAGAGGCGATAGCACTGCTCGAGGAATACTGCAATGAGCGCGGACTTGCTCTCCGGTTCTCGGCGGTGCCTGCCGACCGTCTGTCATGCTTCCTCACATATAAACCGGAATTTCAAGTGGAGGAACTCACTGACTGGGCCGATTATGTATATGAGGCAGAGAAGTTCGCAACTTTATCGGGCAAGAAACTCGCCAAAAAGCGTAACCATGTCAATCGCTTCAGAACCGACTATCCTGATGCTCATCTTGATCCTCTTACCGAGGAAGATATTAAGGANNTAAAGNATACACTNGCACGCTGGACNCAGGATGAAACCATAGACACAACATCGTCGACAAAGGTTGAGGAACTCAATCAGGTGTTTGATGTGCTTGATAATCTGGATATATACAAATTTGATGGTGCGATCTTGCGTTCGGGAGGCGACGATGACCGGATTGTAGCGTTCACTCTCGGTGAGAAGATNAATGACACGCTGTTTGTGCATATCGAAAAGATGGATCACAATGTGTCAGGTGCAGGAGAAACGGTAGCACACATGTTCGCAAAAAAGATGTGTGAGAAATATCCGGATCTAAGTTTTCTGAACCGTGAGGAGGATTGCGGAGACCCTGGACTTCGTTATGCAAAACAGTCATGGCAACCAGCCATGCTACTGAAAAAATATAACGTGGTCATGTAACAAGAAAATATGATGCAATTGTTTGAATAAAGGTCGTCCTCCAATCAATCGGGACGACCTTTTGATTATAGGCACACATCATGTATTTGCATATACCGATAATTCTGCGCATATTTACGGTATAAACATCTCATAACCGTCGTATATGATAAAATCATCGTTTATCGCATTTCTTTGTATCACCTGCCCAGCCTCACTGAGTGCCGAAGTAGGTAATCTGAAAGTCAACTATCTGAAAACGCCATTGGGCGTTGATGATCCTGCACCGCGCCTACAATGGAGTGTGACAGATATCAATCCTGAAACAGTGGAAGTAATTGTCGGTACCGACAGTGCATCGGTAGCAAACGGCAATGGAGATATGTGGCATTTCAATAATCCGGTCAACAGCACAGAAACTGTTGTCTATAATGGTAAGGCTCTCGAACCCTCAACGCCCTATTACTGGCAGGTGATAGTGAAAGATGATGACGGTAACATGACAAAGTCAGATGTAGCGCGATTTGAAACCGGGCTTATGGGTAACTGGCACGGTGCATGGATAAGTGACTACAATAACCGTGACGTGCAGGATGCACCATATTTCCGTAAGGCATTTGATGTGGGCAAGCCGATAAAGTCTGCGCGACTGTATGTGGCGACAGGTGGATTGTCGGTTGTGACACTCAACGGGGAGCGTGTTGGGGATCATTTTCTTGACCCGGTCTATTCCCGATATGACCGCCGGAATCATTATCTCACCTACGACGTCACTTCAATGCTGCGACGCGGTGAAAATGTAGCCGGAGTAGTGCTTGGAAATGGATGGTATAACCATCAGGCCAAGGCAGTGTGGGACTTCGATAATGCTCCATGGCGTAATCGTCCGGCCTTCTGTATGGAATTGCATATAGAGTATGCTGACGGATCGGATGAGATCGTGGCAACGGATCTCTCGTGGCGCACACGTGCCGGTCTGGGCCTGAAATACAACAACATCTATACCGGCGAACACTATGATTTCAATTCAGTGGAGTCCGGTTGGGATCAACCGGGTTATGATGCGGATGGATGGCGCGGAGTGAAGTTGCGCAGCGCACCGGCTCCCGTAGTGACTTCNCAGCAGATGGAGCCCATACGTAGAGTTGCGCGTATTCCTGCGGTGGATTTCAAGCAACTGAACGACAGTACTTATCTTTATGATTTTGGCCGCAATATGGCGGGCGTGGCTGAAGTGGATGTGCAGGGTAGCAAGAACACACGACTTATCGTGGCACATGGAGAGAGGCTGCATCCTGACGGATCTCTCGATCAGTCGAATATTGATGTGTACTATCGTGGCGACAAGCGCACAGAGCCATTCCAGACAGATATTCTCGTGCTTGATGGAAAGCGTGATCACTTTATGCCGGAATTCAGTTACAAAGGATTCCGTTATGTTCAGGTTACGGTTGATGGTAATGCAGAGATTGACAAGAGCAGTGTGATAGCACATGAGACACATAGCGACGTGGAATCGCGCGGCAGCATAACGTCGTCGGATCCGATACTTGATGCTACTGTAAAGGCTGCCCGTAATGCTTATATATCCAATTTTATGGGATATCCTACCGATTGCCCGCAGCGCGAGAAAAACGGTTGGACTGGAGATGGACATCTGGCGATAGAAATGGCTCTGTATAATTATGACGGTATCACCGTGTATGAGAAATGGCTTGCTGACCATCGCGATGAACAACAACCAAACGGCGTACTGCCGGATATTATTCCTACCGGTGGGTGGGGATATGGCACTGACAATGGACTTGACTGGACCAGCACGATAGCCATAATCCCATGGAATCTTTACCTGTTCTATGGTGATGAGCGTGCATTGCGTGACTGCTATGAAAATATAAAGCGTTATGTTGACTATGTGGATTCCAATAGTCCTAATCATCTTTCGGCTTGGGGACGCGGTGACTGGGTTCCGGTCAGCACCGGCTCGAGTAAGGAGCTGATGTCGTCGATATATTTCTTTATAGACGCAAATATTCTCGCTAAGGCGGCCGCTCTTTTCGGTGAAAAAGAGGATTATGATCGATATTCAAAACTTGCGGATGAAATACGCAGTGCGATCAACAATAAATATCTGGATCGCGAAAGCGGTATATATGCGTCTGGTTCGCAGACTGAAATGAGTATGCCTCTCATGTGGAAAATCGTGCCAGACGACATGGTGGATAAAGTCGCAGCTAATCTTGCTAAGAAAGTGAAGGACGCCAATTATCATCTCGATACCGGTGTGCATGGTGCCAAAGCATTGCTCAACGCTTTGAGTGAGAATGGATACGCCGATGTAGCCTACCGTGTGGCGGTGCAGGATACATATCCTTCATGGGGCTGGTGGGTTGTGAACGGGGCAACTTCTCTACTTGAGAACTGGGATCTTAACGCTACACGTGACATCTCGGACAACCACATTATGTTCGGTGAGATAGGAGCGTGGCCCTACAAAGGACTTGGCGGTATCTTTCCTGATGAAAATGCTCCCGGATTCAAACATATAAATCTTCGTCCGGATTTCACTACGGGGCCTGATACTTTTGAAGCACGTCACACGTCGCCTTATGGTGAGATCATATCAGGATGGACGCGAAAAGGACGCAAAGTTATCTACACTGCGGAAATTCCTGCCAACACAACGGCTACGCTTACACCTCCGGCTGGGGTGAAGGCCACAGATTCCGTCACACTTACGCCGGGGAAACATACTCTAACTTTCGAGCTTGCCCGCAAGAGGAGATAATAGACCGCAAGAGGAAATAATAAAAAAGACTCGGCTGCCAGATATATAAGGCTGCCGAGTCTTTGCTATTACTGTCGTTGTCTGTGCCGGGAGAAATCAGAGTTTAACTCTTACTGTGGATCCTGCATTGATAGTGCGGTCAAGCACTTTGCTACCATCAGCCTTGGTTACGCTGACTTTAATCTTTTCGGGAGAAACACGCTGCACGGCAATAGAGAAATCGTTGCCGAATGCCTTAATGTCGGTCAGTGACATATCGTCCCAGGAGGAGGGGAGTGCGGGAGTCAGATCGAAGCTGCGCAGACCTGTAGGGCGTATGCCGAAAAGTCCCTCGGTGAAGATGCGCGCATAGAGGGCACTTTCGGTCGAGAGATGTCGCTGGCTTCCTTCAGGCCATGCCTCGATGGGGTAGGGCACATGGTCGCCGAGCAGACGGGTGGATGTGTAGCTCTCAAGGAATGGTAAAGCCTTGTCAGGGCGTCCTGCCTGAAATACACCGCGAAGTGCGTAGAGTGTGGAACGATCCCAGAAAGTCTTATCGTTGGCCTCNGTCAGCAGCCCGTTTTTAGTCCATAGACGCGGTGAGAAAAGGGCATCGATAGTAGCATCCGTGCGATCGTAGATTCCCATCGTGAGTGGAATACATATCCATGCGCGTAGAATGTCGTTGCCTTTGTAGTAAGCGTAAGTATCGAAACCCTCTACCGGTCCGGCAAAGTATTTCTCCATGTTCTTGCGGAGCTCGGCAGCCTGTTTGCGGTAGGTGCGTGCTTTGGCTTTGTCTATGCCGAGATCGTCAAGCAGATAGGCGGTGGAAAGAAGTGCGTCGTAGTATAGCGAGTTGGTGCAAAGGTTGGCTTCGCCAGAGGGGAAGCGCCCTTCAAGTTCATCAGAATCAGAGTTGACAACACCTTCGGCATTGATCTTGTTGTGGCTGAACTCAAGACACCACTCGATGAGCGGGAGCAGGTGGCGGGCTGTTGCAGCATCGCCATTAGCGAGAGCGTATCTTGAGGCACCGTAGGCAATCATGGCGGCATCTCCACGGTCACCGGCACCGTTCCAGTAATCGTCGCCCTCGGCAATGATGGAACTGGGGATGGGCTCTCCCTTGTCGTTCATGAAGCGGGCGAAGTGGTCAAATGAGCACTCGGCCGACTCGTTGGCGTAGTCGTAGCCGGTGAAGGGGAAGAAGGGGTTGGCATATTCCGCCTGATCATTTGCCCATATAGCCGCGTAGTAGCTTTCGCCGCCAGGTCCTTGTAGCGGACCACCTTTGGTGGCATAAATGCTCTCACACACGCGCAGTTTGGCGAAATCCATGAGACGGTTGAGTGTGTCGTTGGGGGTGTTGAGGCGAAGTGAACCGGCAAGCTTTGAGGCAAGAGTCTTGCGCTTGGCATACTCGTCGGCTGCGTTGAATTTCCCTACAGTCTCCCCTTTCTTGGTGGCGGTGTTTATTACAGAAAAATCAATTGTCTCACCGGGCGCAATGGCCACACCGGGAGTGCCTTGGCTCATCATGCATACAGTGAAAGGTGCATCAATACCTTCGGCTTCGTTTGTGGTAAGGCGCTGATCAAGTGCCGGCACTTCTATCTCAACGGTATTCTTGCCGATATTCTTTACTGTGTAAAGTTCGATNAACGCGCGGCCATCGGTCGAGGGGAAGTAACGGCGTGTGAGTTCAAGCTGTCCCATACGCGAACCGTTGAGTGCGCTCTCGACTTCAAGGCATCCGTCGGCTATACGCACTTGTTTTACAGTCTCTTTCATGGGGTTGCGCCCGATCATCATGTCACGCACAATATCGTGGGTGACACGACGCTGGAAACTTGCGTGAGTGTTGTTGGGGATTGTGCGTAACATGGGAAATACCAATGACTTGTCAATCCNGAATGATCCGTCGTTGTTAACTCCGTAACGCAGGACTGTGGCGATGTGTTTTCCGGCCATCTCGATGTGATCGGTGTGGCCGTAGGAGGTGCTGTCGACATTCCATACGATTGCGTTGCCCGTTGGGTCGAGTGTCCAGTATTGTCGTGCTCCGGCAGTGATGGATGCGCATAGGAGCAGCGGCAGCAGGATTTTTTTCATTGCAAGATGTGGTATTGAATAGTGATGTGGTTTATTTCTCGGGTACTATAAGTAAATACAGNTCAGGNACGCTATCGCGCAGATGAGTTTCAAATGAAGAAATGTAACTCTCGGCAGCTTCGGTCGCTCCTGCCTGNCGCAATTTGTACTCCTTATCTCGGACAGAGAGAAGAAATGACTGCAATCGAAGTTGTGAGATTTTCTTTTGTGATGCAAGATCAATGAAGGTGTNGGCATCGGTAANCCCACGGTTGCGGGCGGCAGTTTGGCGAGCTGATTCTCCGGAACATGAGTGAAGCAGTGATNCTGCTGCCATAACGGCGAGAATTGCAAAGTTTCTGCGCATGGTATTAANGGGGTATTATTTCTTGCGGTAGCGGTCAAAGAAATTNAGGATGATCTCACCGGTGTCNATATCCTTGCTNTGCCANGANTGNGGNGCTCCNNCNATCTCGTAAAGNTCNACATCGCANCCGTAGGGGGAGTCNTAGTAGANNTGGCGTTTTGCCGAGTGGGTTGCATCNGGNTTNACAGGCNCGTCCTCNANTCTNTAGGANTGGCAGCGGTTGTTGGCTGCAACAGCTCCAACAGCCACNGGAACNGAAACGTAGGGTCCCCANCCTCCTGTGTTTCCGGGNTCACCTTCCCACATCGACACTTTATCGTCGGTGCCGTGTATCTCCATAAAGGGAACCGGCAGTGTAAGATGTTTATCAAGAAACACATTGCAAAAGGTGAGTCCGGCAACCGAGGCGTAAGCCTTGAACATATCTGGTTCGGTGTATAGAATCTGATAGATTATATCACCTCCGTTGGAGCTTCCGGTACAAAAGACTTCCTCGGGGTCAAGATTATGTTTCTTGCAGACTTCGGCAACAAGTGCTCTTATGAAGGGCTGGTCATCGGCCATGTTGTACTGCGACGGATACCCAACGTTCCATCCTTCTTTGCCCTTGGAATCGGGTAGTCCATCGGGATAACAGATGGCATACCCATGCCTGTCGGCAGCGGCATTAAGATCAGCAACCCATCGTCCCTGAGAATTGTAGCCGTGGATGTATAGACAAAGCGGTGCTCCCTTTTCAAGCCCTTCTGGAATATACATGCGATAGGTTCTCGGAGTCCCTTGAAAATTAAGGGTATCTTTATCAGGTAATTCCGCCATGGCACTTAGCATTGTAAAGCAGAGTGCAAGCACAGGAAGAAGCAGACGTTTTGTCAT
>JAAVGC010000010.1 GCA_014800445.1 Bacteroidales bacterium
GCGTGACCGGTGTCCACGCCAGATGTCGATGCTGACCGAGCCGGCTGTGTGAAGCCACACGGCGCCATTGTCGGGGATCGAGGAGGCAATATGCTCTATCACGGGATCGGTGACGGCGCAGACGTAGAAGTCGGCTGCAGGAAGGGACTCATGGTACAAATCGACTGCCACAACTCCCGGATGCCTGGAGGCTATGGTGCGGGCTTTGTCGACCGAGCGGGCAGCAACGGCTTTAAGTCGGCCAGCCGATGCAAGAAAACGGGCAATGTCGGTTGCGACATTGCCTGTTCCAATGACTACGGTATCGGGGGTCATGCCTCGGTCTGCTCCGGGTTCCACCGGCCTATGTGCACGCGCTCCCACAGGAGCTTGTCGAGATTCTGGGGATTTTTCTTCTCGTCGGGATATCCTATGGCTACGATACACTCGACCGATATTGTCTCGGGTATGCCGAGTATGCCCTGTAGGTTCTCGTCGGCCGGAACACCAGCAGCATCAAATCGGTCGCGCACCTGAATCCACACGGATCCGAGTCCGAGATCCTGTGCCTGCAACTGAATGTAGGTCGCGGCGATGGATGTGTCCTCGATCCAGGGACCAGTGAGGGATGAATCGGCGCACACCACTACGGCAAGCATACATTTTGCCACAGGGCCTGCCCCCGCCTGACGGCACTGGCTCATGCGCTCGAGCGTGACAGGGTCGTCGACAAGTACAAAGTGCCAGGGGCGACTGCTCTTGGATGACGGAGCCATGAGGGCAGCCTCCATGATGAGTTTAACATCCTCGGCGGGTATGGGTTGGGTGGTGAACCGGCGTATGCTGCGACGGCCGGTGATAAGGTCATGCAGATTTTCCATAAAAATATCGGGATTTCGCCGACCTAATGAAATGGGGGTCGGACGTAGATTATCGTAATCTGGCTGGCCATGCTTCGGGCCACGTGCCGTCAGCACGATATTTCGATGCCATTGCGGCGCATTCTTCCATGGTGGAGGCTGTGGCGGCGCATACCCGGAACTGACGTCCGTTTTTTGCGGGGTATGTGACCAGACCTGGTGTGTTGCCAATAAAGATTTCGGCTTTGTCAGCATCGGAAAATACTCCAACTACTACGCCGAAAACAGGTGCCGGTGTTTCCTCGTCCTGTGCTGTGATGCCCGAGGTCTGGAGGATTTCATGACCGTGGGCAGGTGCCTCTGCAAAAATGAGTTCCACATGGGGCTGCGGCTTCTCGACGAAAGCCGGGGTAGCCTGAACGTTGCTCATGGCGGAGGGCCAGATGGCGGCCTTGATGAAGGGGAGTGTGGAGCTGTCGCGCAGTGGGAAGAAAAGCAGTGCGCCGAGCGAAACGGTGATCGCTACTGAAGCCGCTACCCGCATAGCTCCTGCGCCGATGCGGATGATGCGCGGTCGGCGCTTCGGTGCCACAGGCTCTTCAGCGGCCTCAATGTGCATCGCCACGGGCTGGAGGATGGAGTAGGGGTTGATGAATTCGGCAGATGCCTCAGGGATGAACTGAAGCAAGCCCTGATCATCGAGGCTAAGCGTGCCTATGCCATGAAAGTCGATGAACCGGAACTGCGAGAGGTCGCGACGCATCTGTTCAACGGCTTTTTCAACCTTCGCTGTGGCCGTCTCAAATGAGACAGCATCGCGCCTTGCCACAGATGCGGCAATGAGTCCGTCGTTGTGAGTTATCTCGCTGTTGAAAGAAATGTATCTTGTGGGTGGCATGAAAAGCGCCCGCGACTCATCGACCAATGCCGGAAGCGTGGCAGCAATGAAGGAGCCTATTCCCGGTATGGTGACGCAGTCGTGTGACCGTAGAAGATAGCGGATATGTAGCAAGAGATTTTTCACGCCGCGAAGTTAATACAAGTAGGGGAGACGGACAACGTTATGAACAAATAAATAATTATCAACACGGCGATTGTAGTTTTAAACAGGGTGTTGATAAAGTGTGCATAACTTCAGCTTGATATGAATTACAATGTTAATTAACAGAAAGGATGACTTTTTTTGAAAAAATGCTGAAAAAAATCTTGTAGAAGTTAGAATGGATGTGTATTTTTGTTGTCGTATGTGTGTCAGAAGTCACATGTTGCAACCTTGGAAAATAAAAAGATAAAAATAGGAATTATAGGCTTTGGCCGCATGGGGGGCATGCATCTGCAGGCTCTTCAGGAAAGCGGTCTCTGGGATGTCGCATATATATGCGATCTTTCGGAGACGTGTCGTGCCGAAGCTGCTGTGCTTGCGCCTGAAGCTACGGTTACGGCAGACGAAGATATCGTTTTTGCCGATCCGGAGGTTGAGGTCGTATCGCTTTGTGCGCTGGCTGACTCACGGCCGACGCAGATAGAGAAGGCTATCCGATATGGAAAACATGTCATCGCCGAGAAGCCTATCGGTGCCAATGTGAAGGAGGAGATGGAAATCGTTGAGAAGTTTGAGAAATCAGGGCTTCTGTCGACGGTGAATCTTTATCTCCGCAATTCGTGGTATCATCAGGCTATCAAAGAATTTATTGAGAGCGGTGAGATAGGTGATCTTGCGATTCTACGCATCTGTCACCTGACTCCCGGACTTGCTCCCGGCGAGGGGCATGAGAGCGAGGGGCCGTCGTTTCATGACTGCGGAATGCACTATGTGGACATCGCACGATGGTATGCCGGCGCCGACTATAAGACATGGAATGCTCAAGCCGTGAGAATGTGGTCGTATAAGGATCCTTGGTTCCTTCAGGCTCACGGCACATTTGAGAACGGGGTGATGTTTGACATCACTCAGGGGCATGTCTACGGACAGCTCTCGGCCAAACAGACTCATAACTCCTATATTGACGTGATAGGGACGAAAGGTATAGCCCGCATGAGTCACGATTTCAAAACGGCAGTGGTGGAACTTCATGGCGTGACCCGCACGGAACGCATCGCGAAACCTTACGGTGGCAAGAATATAGGCAGAATGGTGACCCGCTTCGCTGAGTCGATACGGAACGGGTCTCTGCACAAGGATCTGCCTACGTTCAGAGATGCGGCTCGTGCATCGGAGTGGTCGTGGCTATTCCTTGAAAATGCTGAAAAGAACGGCGAGCCGTGCATAGGCACTCTCGATGAGCTTGAGGCGATACACAAGCGCCGCCGCGAGATGACCAACGGATACGGCCTGCTTAACAAGAGCAAGCTCCCGCAGGCCTAACCGGTAGCAGCCTGCCGTCACTTAATATCATTGAAACATAATTATTCATTATACACAATTCCTGCTATGTCAAATAACGAAATGACCCGCCGCAGCTTCCTGAAGAAGGGTACTGCAGCAGCTCTGGGCCTGACAGTGGCTCCGGCATCGATTCTCGGTAAGGCAGCCGGTTACACCGCTCCTACTGATAAGCTCAATATCCTCGGTGTAGGTATCGGCGGTCGTGGCTCGTCGGTTCTCCGCGGCCTCGAGAGCCAGAACATCATCGGTCTCGCCGATGTCGACTGGAAATATGCAGCCGGTGTCTTCGACCGCTATCCCAACGCAAAGCGCTACAAGGACTACCGCAAGATGTATGAGGAGATGATCAAGGAGGCCGACGCTGTAATGTGCGCCACCGCTGACCACACTCACGCTATCGTAACTGCCGAGGCTATCTGTGCCGGCAAGAACGTATATTGCGAAAAGCCCCTTACCCACACAGTATATGAGTCACGTCTTCTCACCAACCTCGCCAAAGAGTACAAGGTAGCTACCCAGATGGGTAACCAGGGTGCATCGGGCGAAGGTGTGCGTAAGATCTGCGAGTGGATCTGGAACGGTGAGATCGGTGAGGTGAAGAAAGTAGAGTGCTTCACAGACCGTCCTATCTGGCCCCAGGGTCTTGAGCGTCCCGCCAAGGCTGACAAAATCCCCGCTACTCTTGACTGGGATCTCTTCATCGGCCCGGCTCCCATGCGCCCCTACAACGCTATCTACACTCCCTGGAACTTCCGCGGCTGGTGGGACTTCGGTACAGGTGCTCTCGGTGACATGGCTTGCCACATCCTGCACCCCGTGTTCAAGGCTCTTAAGCTCGGTTATCCCACTCAGGTTGAGGGTAGCTCGACACTTCTCCTCTCGGAGTCATGCCCGAATGCAGAGCGCGTGAAATTTACTTTCCCCGCCCGTCACAACGAGCCCAAGGTTGCTATGCCTGAGGTTGACGTTTACTGGTATGACGGTGGTATCCTTCCCGAGCGTCCCGCAGGTCTGCCCGCCGGCAAGAACCTCAACGACCAGGGTGGCTGCGCTATCTTCTACGGAACTAAGGACACCCTCATCTGCGGTTGCTACGGCGTGAATCCGTATCTCCTCTCGGGTCGTGTTCCCAACGCTCCGAAAGTTTGCCGTGAGGTTCCCAACAACCATCATCAGGAAGACTTCATCCGCGCTTGTAAGGAGAGCCCCGCTAACCGCGTGCTCACAACTTCTGACTTCTCAGAGGCAGGTCCTTTCAACGAAATGGTTGTCATGGGTGTGCTCGCAGTACGTCTGCAGGGCCTGAATCAGGTTCTCGACTGGGATGGCCCGAACATGCAGTTCACCAACATTCCTGAGAATGCAACCGTTCGCTCGGTCATCAAGGATGGCTTCACAATCAAGGACGGTCACCCGACTTTCAACAAGGACTGGACCGAGCCGGAGAACGCCCGCAAGTTTGCAGCCGAGCTTATCAAGCACAACTACCGCGAAGGCTGGTCGCTTCCCCCGATGCCCAAGGTTTAATCAACGTGGCCTAAAGCAAAGAACTACTAAACAAATAAACTCACGATAAAAGAAATCATGAACAAGATTCTGATGATGGCTGCCGCTACCACTTGCTTCGCAATGGTGTCATGCGGTGGTAACAAGCAGGCTGCTAATGACGCTGCTGCTGATGCAGAGGCACCCGCAGTACCTGAATACACTGTTGTTGAGAATGAGCAGATCGACCTTTCACAGTTCCCGCAGGATGCCGAGGGTTACTATGTGATCTTCGACGGCAAGGACATGAAGGGCTGGCGCGGCTATGGCCGTGACACTATCCCCGCACGCTGGGTGATCGATGACGAGTCGATCCACTTCATCGGTTCAGGCGGCGGCGAAGGCCAGGTTGGCGACGGCGGTGACCTCGTCTTCTCCAAGAAGCTCAAAAACTTCGAACTCCTCTTCGACTGGAAGGTTGCCAAGGGTTCTAACTCAGGTGTGTTTGTTCTGGCTCAGGAGATTCAGGGCAAGGACAAAGATGGTACCCCCCGCATGGAGCCTATCTATATCTCGGCTCCCGAGTATCAGATCCTCGACAATGCCAACCACCCCGACGCTAAGCTCGGTAAGGACGGCAACCGTCAGAGCTCGTCGCTCTACGACATGATCCCCGCTAACCCCCAGAACTTTAAGGGTGACGGCGAGTGGAACACCGGTAAGATCATGGTCTACAAAGGTACTGTAGTTCACGGTCAGAACGGTGAGAACACAGTGGAGTATCACCTCTGGACTCCGGCATGGACCGACATGCTTCAGGCTTCGAAGTTCTCGCAGGAGAAGTGGCCGCTCGCATTTGAGCTGCTCAACAACCTCGGCGGTGAGAACCATGAGGGTTATATCGGCCTTCAGGACCATGGCGACGATGTTTGGTTCAAGAACATCCGTGTGAAAGTTCTCGACTAATACACTTCAGTAATGCAACTGAAAGGTTTTGCAATCGTATCTATCCTCGCTGCAGCTGCAACCAGCTGTGGCGGGGATAAATCGTCTTGCTGCACTGCTGCGCAGGGCGACAAGGAGATAGGTGTTCAGCTCTACTCGGTGCGCAAGCCTATCGACGAGCAGATAAAGAACGGCGGCAGCATTGCTCCCGTGCTTGACTCTCTCGCTTCGTGGGGCTACACCTGGGTCGAGGCCGCCAACTATGGTGACGGCAAGTTCTACGGTATGGAGCCGGCTGATTACAAGGCTGCCGTTGAGGCTGCCGGACTGAAGTCGCGTTCGTCGCACACAACCATCGGCCTCACTGATGAGGAGATGAAGTCGGGTAACTTTGCCGACAAACTCGCTCAGTGGGATAAGGTTATAGCAGACCACAAGGCTGCCGGTATCGACTACATCGTGACTCCGTGGAGCAATGTTCCCGGAACTCTCGCTGAGCTCGACAATTATATCAGGTATCAGAACGCCATAGGTCACAAGTGCGCAGAGGCAGGCATCAACTACGGCTACCACAATCATTCGCACGAGTTCCAGAAAGTTGATGATCAGGTGATGCTNGAGTACATGATTCAGAANACTGATCCNGACAGCGTTTTCTATGAGATGGACGTGTATTGGACCATGAGAGGTGCAGCCAGTCCGGTCGAGCTCTTCAAGAAGTATCCTAACCGCTTCCGTCTGCTCCACATCAAGGATCACCGTGAGGTGGGTCAGAGTGGTATGGTGGGCTATGACGCTATCTTCAATAATGCAGATATAGCAGGTACTGAGGGTATCGTTGTGGAGGTGGAAGGTTCATCCTACGGTAACACCACCGAGGATCTTTACCGCACCATGAAGGAAAGCGCCGATTACCTCAAGAATGCTCCTTTTGTCAAGGAAAGCTACTGGAAGTAATCAACGCTCCTATAAGAATTTTGAAGGGCATCCCAATGTGGGGTGCTCTTTTTTCGGTATACGGGCCTACAAATGTCATATCGCTGACGCGATAGTAGTGATGAAGGGGCTTTCCGGTGCTAAGGGGGAAGGCGCACGCTTTGCGTGCTCTTTCGGTAGGTGTTGCGGCCTCCGCGCCCTGACAGGCGCGGTTACTATATAGGCCGCGTGCTTTGCACGCTTGGAATCAAGAGGACGCACGGGGCGTGCGTCCCTACTCTTTTGAAGAGGTTTTTTGATGATGCTGCCGTCGGCAGTAGGGGAGAGGGTTAGCTGACGTCTTCGATGCCTATAATCTATAGTGCTGCATGACCCCACACCATCGCCGCTATGCGGCTCGATGTGGGGCTTTAAGATAATAGCCGTCTTCGACGGCAGGGAAATTTGGGGCGTGAGGATGATAATTAAGGTTTATTAACAATGGGGGGGGGGGGTATTTGCTTAAAATTTGTATACATTTGCAAACGGAAGTTTTGCAAACCTTAAAATCAGCTTCTGCAAGAATTGTAAACAATACAACCAATCAATAAATAGAGTAATCTTAAAAATTAAATCATGAGCATTAGAAAGCTTTTGGCCGTGTTGCTGGCTTTTGTGTTCTCTCTGGGTCTGTCGGCTCAGACGGGAGGCAAGATTCAGGTGACCGGTAATGTCAGTGACTCTGATGGTGAGCCTCTTGCAGGCGTGACTGTTTCAGTGAAGGGACAAGCCTCTATCGCTGTAGCAACTGACTTTGACGGTAATTACAAGATTTCCGTACCCAGCGAGGATAGTCAGCTTGATTTCAGTTATATAGGTATGCAGCCTGTGACTGAAAAGGTGGGTAACCGCACTGTGATCAATGTGGTTATGATCAATCAGGCAACCGAACTTGATGACGTGATCGTGATCGGTTACGGTACACAGAAGAAGGTGAACTCAACAGGTTCTATCCAGAACGTGAAAGCCGATGACATCAATCAGATTCCAAGTACTAACCTGTCGAACTCACTCGCAGGACGTATTCCAGGTGCTACTATCGTTGGTAACTCGGGTCTTATGGGTGCTACTTCGGACATCCGCATCCGCGGTGGTTTCGGTGAACCTCTCTTTGTGATCGACGGTATCATCCGCGATAAGGAGTCGTTTGACCGCCTTGAGCCGAACGAAATCGATCAGCTGAGCTTCCTTAAGGACGCTGCCTCGACTTCGATCTACGGTTCTGCCGCAGGTAATGGTGTTGTGCTCGTTACGACAAAGAGCGGCTCGGGCGATGAGAAGCCTGTGTTCAACTATCAGGGATCATACGCTTTCAGCAAGCCGACCCAGACACTGTTTGCCGACCGCTGGACTGCTATTGATGAACTTGATTATCAGAATGCCGTAGCGCGTTTCAAAGGCCTGAAGGAGCCTAACGGTGAAGCTGAGTATGCTTACTTCCGCGACAACAACATCAATTACAATGTGAACGACTACATCTGGCAGGATCCGTGGAACACGAAGCACGCTCTGAGTGTGACAGGTGGTGCCAAGAATGTGAAGTACTTTGTGCTCGGTTCATATCTGAAAGAGGAGGGATCATACGTATCACTCGCGAACCAGAAGTTCTCTCTCCGCTCAAACATCACAATGGATCTGAGCAAGTATATCAAGATGGGTGTTAATGTCGACGCTTGGCAGGAGAACGGCAAGAGATTCTACTGGCCGTATGACAGCGCTGATGATCAGGCAGTGTATGACATCTACCGTTGTACTTTCAACGCTGTGAAGACACTTCCTTTCTACTCGTATCTTGACGGTACGCCCGCCGACCACAGGACTGAGTATCCTATCTATCCCGAAATCGGTTCATGGCAGGGATGGAACCCGGTGGATCAGGTTATCGGTGACCGCTACGTGAAGACCCGCCGCCGCAACTACAATGCTATCCTGACTTTTGACATCAATCTTGATTTCATCACCAAGGGTCTTAGCACTAAGGTTACGGGTAACTACATCGGCTACGATTACACTCGTAAGAAATACATGACGTTCCAGAAGAACTATAAGTTCCAGGCGGCTGACCCGACAGGTAACCGTTTCCTCCCCGGACCGCTTGATCTGACCTCATATAATACCTTTAACAACGGATATAACTATGAGCACCTTGTGTATCAGGTGCGTCAGACGTGGAGCGACCAGGTGAACTGGTATCTTCAGTATGCNCGCGATTTCGGNAAGCATGATGTTTCGGGTATGATCGTGTTCGAGCAGTACAAGAAGAAAGGTGAATATGTGACTGCCGAAGGTGAGGAGCCTACCACTACAATTGACCAGATGTTTGTGTACTCAGGAGACGCAGAGCGCCGTTATGGAGATGCACGTGAGTATGACTACGGTCGCCTGTCATGGATCGGACGTTTCAACTACTCGTATGATCAGAAATATATCGCCGAGTTCTCGTTCCGCTACGACGGCAACCAGAAGTTTGCCAAGGGACACCGCTGGGGCTTCTTCCCCTCGGCATCGGCAGCATGGCGTATCTCTCAGGAGTCGTTCATGGAATCGACCCGTGACTGGCTCTCAAGCCTTAAACTCCGTGCCTCTTACGGTTCTACCGGTAATGACCTTAACGTAAGCAATCTTGAGATCGGATACTTCGACTATCTGCAGCAGTATGTTGGGGGTGGTACATATATCTTCGGCAACAACCTTGCAAGCACGATTGCTCCGGGTTCGACGCCTAACCTGAACCTGACATGGGCAACATCGAAGACCTGGAACGTGGGTCTTGACTGGGGCTTCTTCAATAACCGACTGACCGGTGAGGCAGATGCATTTATCCGCCATGAAAAAGACATTCTCGGTGCCCGTACAATCACACTGCCTAACACTTACGGCCAGAGCCTCGCTCCAGAGAACTACGCAGAGCGTAGCTTCCGTGGCGGTGAGGTGAGCCTGACATGGCGCGACGCAATCGGCAGCGACATCCACTATTCGGCTTACGTGAATATGGGTTATGCAAAGGATCGCTGGGACAAGCTGGATGTATCGGCTACATATCAGGAAGGTGGCGCTCTCTATGAGCTGTCGCAGGTTGGTCAGTCTTCAGGCCGTCTGATCGGTTATCTCGCCGACCACCTCCTCACTGATCCTGCAGAGGTTGAGGCGCTGAAGGCTCAGGGNTTCAAGCAGTTCGGCCGTGACCCGTATCTGGGTGGTATTCTTTACAAGGACACCCGNAGCGACGGTTATAAGGCAGGTCCTGACGGCAAGGTTGACGGTAATGACTACTATAACCTCCTCTCGACCAACGGCACTCCGCGTCTGAACTATGGTTTCGGCGGNAGCTTCGAGTGGAAAGGTCTGAGCATGGACTTCCACTTCCAGGGTGTGGGCGCNTACGATCGTTTCGTNGGTGGTGTTGACGGCGGTTTCTATCAGCATGGTGGTGCTAACCGTCCTTACTTCCCGATCTGGACAAGCGACAAGGTGTATGATCCGGAGTACAATCCTGATGGTGTTTATCCTCGCGTAGTAGGTTCCGGTTGGTATGAATCAGGTGCNGGCAANACCAGCTTCTGGCTTCGCAACGGTGCTTACCTCCGTCTGAAGAACCTGAATGTGGGTTATCAGCTCCCGAAATCGATCCTGACCCACATCGGTCTTACTCAGGCTCAGGTGTTCATGAACGCCACCAACCTGTTCTGCATCTCTGATGTAACAGAGTTCCTTGATCCGGAGCAGAAGTACTATGACTCGTATCCTNTGATGCGTACATTCTCATTCGGTATTAACGTGTCATTCTAAATCAGCCAATCAATATGTTATATAATAGAATCAAATATAGTTTCGCAGGTGTTGCTCTCGCAATGGGAGCGATGCTCACGGGATGCGACTCGCTCGACATCGAGAACATGACGAGCTATGACGAGAATACCGTGTGGGCAGACCCGAATCTGACAAAGGCATACGTGAACAATCTCTACACTCTCTGCTTCGGTAACTGGAGCTCAGGTGCCGACAATACATCGGAGCAGGTTACCGGTATACCCTGGTATCTCGGTACGGTTACGGAAACGGGTGGCAGCTACAAGAGCTGGGATTACACTTCCATCCGTCAGATCAATGATGCAATCGTGAGACTGGAGGATAACGACGTACTCAGCAAGAGCGTGGCCGACCAGATGCTGGGTGAGTCACTCTTCATGCGTGCATACAAGTACTACAGCATGGTGATGTACCATGGTGGTGTGCCTTATCTCAAGGTTCCTCAGAACAAGGATACCGATGATCTCTATGTGAAGCGTAACTCGACCAAGGAGTGCTTCGANTTTATGATCGAGGATCTTGACAAGGCTATCTCGCTCCTTCCCGCCAAGAGCAAGGGTAATGACTATGGCCGTATTGACGGTGTGTTTGCCCGCGCATTCAAGGCTAAGGTGCTTCTTCTGAAGTGTTCGCCTCAGTTCAATCCCTCAAACCAGTGGGATAACCAGTACTGGCAGGAGGCTTATACCGCAGCCAAGGAGGCATACGACTTTGCGGTTGCCAATGGTTCGCAGCTGACCAAGAACTANAGTGACATCTGGCTTGTGGAGCAGGGAGCGGAGGTGATCTTCCCGGTTATCAACTCAAATCCCAACAAGGTTTCGTCATATCTCGGAAATACCCGNCCGGTTTCGGTGAGCCGCTCGACCAACAGCAGCAACCCGACCTGGGAGTTTGTGAAGTCAGTTCCGATGGCCGACGGCAAGATGTTTGACGATCCTACCGGTAAATACTATGCCGGCACAGAGGAGGAGTTTGCCCAGAAGTTCTGGGAGAACCGTGACCCTCGCTTCTATGAGGTGGTGCTCTATAACGGTGCTAATTTCCCTGTGGCTGAAAAGCCGTCGAACTATCGCCAGTATAACGCTCTCGGTCTTGTGGACAAGGATGACGCATACGGTGTGAACCCGGCTGCCAGCACAAATGCGGTGAACAACGACGTGTACAGCGGTTTCTACAACTATAAAGGTGCCGACAATTCACTGACACAGGCAAACGTGTTGACCTACGACATTGACTATCAGCTGATGCGTTTCCCGGAGGTTATGTTTATCTATGCTGAGGCTGCCAATGAGACCGGTCACATGGATGAGGCTATCGACATGCTGAAGCAGATACGTGAGCGCGCCGGCATTGAGGCTGGTGACGATGGTCTCTATGGCATGAAGGTTGGATCGCGCGAGGCAGTGCGTGCAGCTATTCTTGCCGAGCGCAATGTGGAGCTCTGCTTCGAGGGTCACCGTTTCTGGGATCTTCGCCGCACCCGCAACATGATGCAGCTTGCCGGCCAGACAAAGCATGGCCTCGAGGCTATCGCCATCAATCCTGACGGCACAGACATGGATCTTACTACGGCTTACGAGAAAGTCCGTGCCAACGATATGACTCCTGGTGATTTCCGCTATGTGATCCATCAGATTCCTTACACAGAGGCCGCAGAGCGCGAGTTTGTGATCGAGGAAACATTCTATTTCTTCCCGATCCAGAAGAGCAATATCGACCAGAACCCCAACCTTGAGCAGAACAACAATTGGGGTGGTACGTTCAATCCGACTATGGAATAACCTATGTGATAAAAATCCCGATTATTTGATTGGGGGTTAATGAGGTGCCGCATATTGCGTCGATGAGACAGCGATATGCGGCATTTTTTTGTGCAGGGGTATAACCTGCACAAAAATGCCCAGACTCCCTAAGGTCGTCAGGGGTTAATCATAACGACGCGCCTCCGGCGCTGGGGTGGGATGGTGGATGTCCGATACCTGACGGTATCGAGATAATGCATGTTCGCACTTGCGTACCCGCATACCTGTGTCGCTATGCGACTGCGGTATACGGGCCTACAAACATCATATCGCTGACGCGATAAAAGTGATGAGGTGGCTACTATCTGGTGCGGGGATGTAGGGGCGTTGCGGCAGCACGCCCGAGTCCGTCGACGACGGATGATAATTCATAGCCCCATGTCGAGCGAAGCGATGGCATGGGGTGAAGGTCGCAAATATCGTTGTGGCCTCGGAGAGGTCAGTTAGCTGACGTCTTCGACGCCATTATTCGTTATGAACCAAAATACCCCACACCATCACCGCATAGCGGCTCGATGTGGGGCTTGGTGCTAATAGCCGTCTTCGACGGCGGAGATGGAGGGGTGGGCGTGCTGGCGCCGGTGCGGGGCACTCNGAGGACCCTGAGGGTGNNGGAGGGNGAGGAGNGNGATGGAATTTGNGNGGTGCGTGAACTTTGCGGGACGGGGGATGTTAAAAAGTTAAAAAGGTATTTTGTACGATCCACAACTACACACACACGATTCAATTATGATTAAGATGATGCTTATAGCTGGTGCGGGCGGCTTTATGGGCACTTGCGGACGTTTTCTCGTGGGGAAATGGAGNGCAGCTATGTTTCACGGGACGTTTCCGATGGGNACTTTTCTCGTGAATGTGATCGGCTGTTTTATCATAGGNCTTTTTTATGGGCTACTTGACCGCGCTCACGTGATGACTCCGGGTTGGAATCTGCTTCTTATCACTGGATTCTGTGGTGGTTTCACTACTTTCTCGGCGTTTGCCGATGACACGTGGGTGCTTGGCAGCAAGGGTGACTGGAAGACTTGTCTGTTCTATCTGCTTGCAAGTGTGCTGGTGGGCGTGTTTATGGTGTGGGCCGGTCGTGCGCTCATGCGCTAATGTGATATTATGGCTGGAAAGGAATTGTAATAAATTCTTTCATCAGTCTTTTTTATATTGAAAATTGCATATATTAGCATCGCAAATTCAACAGATCATGAATAAGTTTCTTCTGACTATAGGATTTATCGCAAGTGCAGTATCAGGTGTCTTCGGGCAATGCAAGGTGGAGGATGAAACGCTGACTTATGGAGTCATGTTTAAGTGGGGCTTCATAGAGAAGGAGGCGGGTATAATCAGGCTTCAGACCGATGTGAACGAGGCGGAGGGGTACTTCACTTCGGTGATGACTGGTGCGTCGACGAGTATTGCGGATAAGATATACACGGTGCGCGACACTCTGAGCGGTAAGATCATGCTGGAGAGTATGGAACCGGTGTATTATGAGAAAATTGCTCATGAAGGGGGCGAGTTCCGACGTGACCAGATAAATTACGTGAGGGATGAATTTGGTAACGTCTCGGCTCAGACTCTGCTTGAGAAGATTGACAAGAAGGGTAACCAAACTACAGGTGAGAAGCTTCACACGGCAACCGGTATCACGCTGGACATGCTGAGCGCTTTCTATTATATGCGTCATCTTGATTATCCTAACATGCAGGTGGGTGAGTCGGTGGTGTTCAATATTTTCTCGGCGCGAAAGAAGGAGCTTCTGAAGATTACTTATCTTGGAAAGCAGGATCTTAATACCGGTAAGAACGGGACTCCGGTGTCGACGTACCATATTTCGTTCACCTTTACCTATGACGCGGACAAGAAGGAGCAGTCGTCGGATCCGATCGAGGCATGGATGGCTGAGGATGAACACCGTACGCCGCTACAGGTGGTGGGTAAGTTGCCTGTCGGCAAAATCAGATGCAGACTTAAAAGCGAACAGAAAGAATGACGAAAGGTGGTGTGTTACTGCCCACAGCTCTGGTTGAGGGCGTGGGTGAGGCGGGCTGCGACGAGGTGGGACGCGGCTGTCTGGCGGGACCTGTGGTCGCCGCCGCTGTTGTTTTGCCCGATGGCTTCACGCATGAACTTCTGCGCGACTCTAAAACGCTTAGCGAGAAGCGCAGACTTGAGGCACGTGATGTGATTGTGGATAATGCCGTGGCCTGGTGTGTGGCTGAGGTTAGTGCAGTGGAGATCGACCGTGTGAACATACTTAATGCCTCGATCATGGCGATGCACAGGGCACTTGACGGGTTGGGGATGGTGCCGGGACACATAAGTGTGGATGGGAATAAGTTTAAGCCGTGGAGGGATGTGGCATACACGACTGTGGTGAAGGGCGACGGGCGGCTTGCCAATATAGCAGCTGCGTCGATCCTGGCCAAGGTGCACCGCGACGGACTGATGGCGGCACTGCACAGGGCGATGCCTATATATGACTGGGAAGGTAACAAGGGGTATCCGACTCGTGCGCATCGTGAGGCGATAGGGCGTTTCGGGCCGTCGGCGTGGCACAGGATGAGCTTCACTTTGGTGAAATAAATTGGNATCTCTGCTCNGAGNAGAGATTTTTTTTTGTTAAATGGTGCTTTGATTTACAGNNTGTTGTGAAATAATGNGTAATTTTTATTGAAAAAAGTTGGGAAAATATTTGGTAGTAGTCNAAAAAGGNCTTACCTTTGCACCCGCAAACGAGGAACGGAGGTTCTGAGAACAACGGGGCAAGCCTGNTTGTTCAGTGCAAAAAGAAAAAGTTTGAAAAAAAATCAAATAAAATTTGCACAAATGAATTTTTGGTTTTACCTTTGCAAAGTTTTCGCACTGCAAGCGCGCAGCGCGGCAAACGAAAGAGAAGATTGAAAGAATTGCATCGAGACGAAAGTAGTACAAACGAAGTCAATTTCTTTTCCGACGATAGTCGGGACTGAAAAGGTTTTCTTGAACTTTCAATAATCAAGGGTGATTTCTGAGCAGCGAGGTTTTGATACTTCGACGAAAGACAAATCAAAATTGTAAAGATCTGAAAAGATATAAAAACAACGGAGAGTTTGATCCTGGCTCAGGATGAACGCTAGCGACAGGCTTAACACATGCAAGTCGAGGGGCAGCGGGGATGTAGTAATACATCTGCCGGCGACCGGCGCACGGGTGAGTAACACGTATGCAACCCACCCTCAGCAGGGGGATAACCCGGAGAAATCCGGCCTAATACCGCGTACACCTCCGCAGAGACATCTCTGTGGAGGGAAAGGAGAGATCCGGCTGAGGACGGGCATGCGTCGCATTAGGTAGACGGCGGGGTAACGGCCCACCGTGCCGAC
>JAAVGC010000011.1 GCA_014800445.1 Bacteroidales bacterium
TATGGCCAATGAAAGCTGCCGTGATTTCAGCGCGGCACCTGAACGAAAGAGAGTGTAAAGATCTTCTTCGGCGGGAAGGATATGATAGATATGAGGTACGGGTTTATAGATGAGTTGACCTATGTCGGACCGACGCATGAATTCCAGAGATCTGTCCCAAAGTTCAAGCATAGAGATGGCACTGAAGTGACGCCGTGGAAGTACCCATCCGCCATAGGTGAGACCCTGATGGGAGTGGAGGGTGCCGGAGACCAGATTGGCCGGGAGGGCTGCGACAATGCGCCCCGAGCTGTCACATGCGACCAGCGACCGGTCGATAAACCGGTCGCTGTGGTAATCCATGTAGTCGCGCAGAAAGAGGAATGTGCCGTTTTTAGAGTTGCGGACACATGTGTCCCACTGCGTTTTGTCGGATGGTCGGTATTGGCGTATCTGTAGTTTACCTGCCATTTATTTGGCCGGATAGGAATAGGTGCGGTTAACTTTGCCGTCGCGTCCTTTTATCTTGATGTCGATTTCTTTGTCGTCGACACTAATATCCATGACCTCAACGTTGGAGTTGACAATCACGGGGAATTTCAGTCCTTCCTCACCGGGAGCATAGTAGAGTGCCTGGTGCATGTGGCCGCTGAGCATGACGTCCACGTTGGCATCGTTGAGTATCGGGAGGAATTTGCGGCGGATCTCCCNGAGACCATGCCACTCNCGGTGNCCTACCGGTGGAATGTGGAGCANCACGACACGATATTGTGCATTTTTATATTCGGGCGATGAGACGACGTCACGNAGCCAATNTGCTTCGGCAGTACGGTAATTGTCGAAGTCGGCAAGCTCGCAGTACTCGATATCATTATCGGGTTTGTCCTCTCCGCCGTCNAGCACAACAAAGAAAACGGGGCCGCGACTGAATGTGTAATAAGGTTGTCCGGTAGAGTTGGGAAATTGCTCGATGAAGTTGTTTTGCAGGCGGCCGCGGGTCTCATGGTTGCCACGCACCATGTAGAAAGGGATCGTGCGAGCGAATAGCTCCGAAGTCTTGTTGAGATAGCCGTCGTAGAGCTGCGACATGCGGTCCATGTTGTTGGTCATGTCGCCGTTGAGCACGATGAAGTCGATGTNCTTGGAGTCGATCTGATTGAAGAGATCGGCNTATCNCTCGGTGTCCTCATGTATGTCATTGAAGACAGCAAAGTGTATTTTATCTTTTCCCGAGGGNCCTGTGGTCTTNAATTCGTANGGCTCNTTACGGAATACGTCGTTGGCAATCACATCGCCATAGCGCACNTTGCGCTCNCCATTGTCAAACACCTCGCGGGCATAGATGCGGTAGCGATATTTGGTGTCGGGTTTCAGTCCGTTGACNGTAATGCGGTGGATTGTNCCGGTACTTTTGTGTCCGAATTGTGAATCAAAGAATTTCTGCCGCTCNCGCTCATAAAAGTGTGTCTGATCATCGGGGGCTATCTCGACCCATGCGACAGAGGGGCGGTTGGTTGCCAGAACNACTGTGACTGTGGAATCNGTAAGGTTCTGAAGGTAGGGCTGGCAAGTGAGNGCGAACTTCTCTTCGGCATTCAGTCCGAGACAAGTGATGAGAGAGATGAGCNGGATAAGTGATCGGAGCTTAGGCATGATTATGGTATTGTTATAAATGAAGTAATTTTGTGCCTAAGTTACAAAAAAGTTGCTGAAATAGGTCNGCTNATGCTGTTATTTCCCGCAAAATTCTCAAATGCCAGGNGGTGAGGCCGTGTCGATCGCGGTGAATTAAATTTTTATCACGGTCTTATTCCANGNCGGGNGTGTCGGCAGATACGGGCTTATCGCGATATAGATACTGNAACGTCAGGAATCCTTTGGCTCCAAGTTGGTTGGCATAGGAAGCCATGCGCAGAAAAGCTTGAGAGCCATCGGGTAGAAGGAGTGAAATGATGTGACCGGAGTAGTGATAGTCNGGTGGCATCTGNTTTATATCCACCGACATCCACGACGATAGGACGGGATTGTAATCCGATTCCAGGTACACGATTTTGCCACTGAGCATGTCGGACAGGTCAATGGCGATTTTGTCCANTGTCCAAACGTCGGGTTGGTATGNACCTATCTTGTAGTTTCGGCCACTGAGTATGGTNTCAAATGAATTTGTGTTGGTGCTTGCTGCCTCACCACCATTGGTTTTTGCATCGTAATGGTGAATGGCGATATCCCACTGCTGTGGTGCAGGATCGTCATATCCGAGTGTCAGCACAGTGCGCTCGCTGAAATCAATATATATCCAATGCACAAAATCGCGGCTATCGATATAGATAGTGCCTGGCTCGGTTGCAGTGCATGGCTTGATGAATCCGTATTCAGTTTGTGGATCATCGGAGTCATCGGGAACATCATATATACCAGCAAAAATGCCGTTGCATCCCCACAGGGGAAGCAACAGCACTATACTTGCGAGATATTTCAGCGGCATTGCGGAGGAGAGGGAAAATATCAGTGGAGAGTGATTTTTAGTCCACCCATAACTTCGGAAATCGTGAAGATAAACTCAACATCTTTCTTGTCCTCACTGATTTTTCCCGACATCGTACAAGCGTAGTCTTTAAGCTTGTCACCCATACCCATGCTGACGGTGCCGGTTCCGTTAATTGATGCGATGTCGGTCTTTTTATCAACCGTGACAGTGGCATCGTCGGTCATGAAAGTGCCAAACGACATGCCATTGTAGTCAATATTGTATTCTACCTTAACCTTTGAGTCGGAGATCTTTGTGATTATCACTTTCTGATCGTTGGTGAGATTCATATCAGTGATCTGGCTTGTGCCCGATCCAGTGCAGGTGTAGGTACCGGCCACAACATCGGCGGCGGGACGATCAGGGGTATCGTCGCTGCTGCAAGCTGCAAAGCACATGATCAGGAGTGATGCGATTAACGAACGGGTAATGAAGTTCATCTTTTCTTAATTGGTTTTAGGTGTAAGTTNTNGTCGGAAATGACCGGNTAAGGTTGTAATCATCTCCGCGATAATTAAGTTTCAAAGTTACATTTTTTTTNTGAACCGNAGCTGANGAGCAGGAGAAATATTGCCTTAAAATGATTATTTTTGTCATTATGAAGTATTATGTAGTATTGTCACTATTTCTTGCAATGTGCTTTGAAACCCTTGCTCAGGACGCCGGAAGTGCTGGCACTGGTGAACTGGATCTGAAACTCAGTGAGATGGGGTTTGTGGATGTGGCGACTCTCGACACGGCTATAGTGGTCGATCTCATGTATGCCCGCGATGATAATTTTGTGGGGCGCGCGATGTATGACGGGCTGACCCGTGCGTGGTTGCACCCGCGTGCCGCCGATGCATTGAAAACGGCGCAGGAGGAGCTCTCGCGGTTGCATCCCGGCTATGGCCTTAAGGTGTGCGATGCATCGCGTCCGATGTCGGTTCAGAAGCAGATGTATGCCACAGTGCGCGGCACATCCAAGGCACGATATGTGAGTAATCCGGCCAACGGGGGAGGGCTACACAACTACGGTCTGGCGGTGGATGTGACAATTGTGGATGGAAATGGCGAGGAGCTCGACATGGGCACAAAGGTGGATCATCTCGGCACAGAGGCTGGGGTGAGTCGCGAAGCCGAAATGGTGGCTGCCGGTGTGATTACGGCGCAGGCTGTTAAGAACCGTGAGCTGCTAAGGAGTGTGATGAAAAAAGGAGGATTCCGCCCTTTACCCTCGGAATGGTGGCATTTCAATCTGGTGAGCCGCCCCACGGCAAAGGCATCATATAAAGTTCTTGATTTCTGACGGCACGTCCGTTAATTATTGGGCTATGGTTAAGAAATATTCGTGTCGGGAATTTACGATAGAAGCTGAATATACACCCTCGCTGACCTATGTGGGTGCTTTGTACAACCATTTTTCAGTAAGCACACTGAAAATAACCAACACTTCGGGACGCGACTGGGGGAAAATGACCGTGGCAGTCACGGGTGATTACGTCGGGACGCAAATAAGAGTGCATGATGGCGTGGCGAACGGTGCCACGGTGAAAATCACTCCCGACGGCATGAANCCTGATATGGAGCGGCTGCANCGTGTGGAGACATCNCGGAGTTCNGAACTTCGTGTGGCAGTGTCGGGCGACGACGAGACATTTGATGTANTNACACTGCCCATAAAGGTCTATANCCGTAATCATTTTGCNGGTGAAGCAGGACACTTTGAGGAACTGGCGGCGTTTGTTGATCCNGCGCATGAGCTTGCTGAACGCATAGCCGGTGTNGTNGAGAATAATGGAAATACCACCGGTGCAACTGACGAATTTACCGCTTTGCGTGGTCTGGTGAAAGGGGTTTATGATGCGGTGAAGGATCTTGAGATAGACTACCGGGATGTNTTCTTTAGAGCTGACAAAGGACAAGATATCAACACCTNTGATCTGATAGAGAAAGAACAGAGGGGCAACGGGCTTGACATTGCNCTTCTGCTGTGCGCGTGCATTGAGAGACTGGGAGTGCGCTCGAGCCTGATTTATTTCAATTCAAGCGTGATNGTNGGNGCATGGNTGCATGATGCGCCTGCGGCTGAGATNCCTGTGGTGTCGGAGGCTGAGAATATNTACAGTCTGATTGCTGCCGACAAGCCGCTGCTCGTGCTTGTCGATCCTGCCGGAATTGCCACAGGTAAGGACTTTGAGGATGCAAATTATTCNGCCAACAAACTTCTNCTCGGTGAAGANCCCAGTTACCTCATCGANATTCAGGCATCNCGGAAAGCCGGAGTGAAACCGCTTGCCGNNGCNCCGAAAAAAGTTGANNCCGTNCANGATAAACCGGCGGAANCGNCNGAGGATAATCACACNGGAATNTTTNANTGGCTGGCTGACCGAAACCAGGCGCTGACAGCAAACATGGCAGGAAGCGGACAGATTGTCCCGGCGTGTGCAGATTCATTTGCAACACGGGCTATAACGGAGGCCGACAGTGGTGTGTCATTTATTCTTGACGCTCCGGCAGGCACAGGCAGAGATGCGGTTGTGGCATCGATAATTGCCAATGCATCGGCTAAAGGACGACGCGTGAAATATGTCGCGGCTGATGAAGAAATAAAGGAGAGGGTGAGGCGATGTCTTGAAGATGCGACGGATGGTGCNTGTGGTTATAGACCTCTCAACAGTAGCGATAAAGAAGCTCAATCACAAAGAANGGAGTCTGCGCATCGCACGGATGCCGATGGNNCGTCGGTTAACGATGTGATAGAGAAATATTATGCAATTGATGGCGATGAAATGCGNTTGTCGGTATCAAAGGCATCGAAGCTCGATGAGTCGGANGCCGAAGAAATAGCCGACACCCTTGAGNCGCTCGACGATTCGGTGCGCATNTTAGGGAAGCATCCGTCGCAACTGCCGCTTACAGGGATTTATCCGAGAGTAAAGACGAGCAGGGGACAGGCACGCATTGAGGCCTTTCTTGAGGAGTTTCCGCGGTTTGAGAAACGTGTGCGACGCCGCGANCGTGGCCTGTTGAACCGATTGCTGTTTCACCATGATGCGATGCACTATCTGGAGCGTATAGAACAATGGAACACGTTTAGGCGTCTTGTCGTGCTCGATGATAAACTCACGACCGATATTGACACTATTTCGAAGGCTGTGTCNCGGTGGTATGCCAACCGACATCTCTTTGTTGACTGGGCTCCCTATGCCGAGACAGTGGCAACGCTCAATCGNCTCGGCGCTTTTGATTTGCTGGACTACTTCCTTTCAGGCAAGAGCGGCAAAGCCACAGCCGACGCATTCCTGAAAGGATATTATAANGCAANGGCAACGCACNCGATTAAAAAGNNAGGGAAACAACCTGATCATTCTCAGGANGAGGATAAAGCGGAAACCACAGACATGAAGATGCTNTTGGCTGACANGGGCAAAGTAGAGCTGTTNACGCTGGATCAGCTTGACGGTGTGAATAATGGTGATGCTGCGGATGTGGTGATAATTGACGAAGCCGGACGTATTGCCACAAAAGAGCTGTATACAATTGTGACGGCCGATACTCAGTTGATTCTTGCAGGTGATGCTGTCCTGGCCGACAGAACCTCGGCACTTGNGGCGGCTGCGGAATCCGGACTGCCTGAGTATAGCTTGAAGTTTCTGATCAGCCAACGCCANGAGCGGCTTGCAGCGTTCCGCAACAAGACGTTCTACGGCGGCAATCTGTTTACTTTCCCCTCGGCNGATGACCGGCGCCCTGTTGTGCGTCACATTGATCCGACTGGATGTTTTGACGCAGATAGCGGGACGAATGAGGNGGAAGCGGAGGCTGTAATAGAAATCCTTACAAAAATTCTAATTGACAATGATGAGAAAGCACCGACGGTTGGAGTTGTGGCTTTCACGCAGGCTCAGTGTGANCTCATAGACCGATTGTGGAAGNGGCATTCCGNATCGCGGCNNCCTTTGTTTATCAAGACTCCCGAAGCTATGACCGGAGCAGAGGTTTGTGATGCGCTTGTGATTTCGGTGACCTATGCCCCCGACAATACCGGGCGTGTGCGGGCTGNGTTTGGTTGCTTTGACGGCAGGAACGGTGACAAAATCATCAACCGCATGATTTCTCCGGCGCGGAGGGAGATGACGGTTGTTAGCTCACTGCGTCCACCACATATNCCCGAGGATGAAGTGATGCCGTTTGGGGTGCGGGTGCTTCGCCGTTTTATCGCTTATGCGATTGATCCTTACCGTCCGTTGCGTGGAGAAGNTGCCAAGCCTGACGTGACGGCGACGGTGAAGAGCGTGGCTGACGAGCTGATGGCGCGTGGATGTGAGGTCGCGACCAACGTCGGTGAGGGACCTTTCAAAGTGGATATAGCTGTCAAAGATCCGGCGGACTCTGAGCGATACCTGTTCGGTGTGCTTGTCGACAGCAAGAGCAGTGACGCTTTACCCACAGAAACTGACCGTGATGTGGTAGTGCCAGGGATCTTATCGGATCTGGGGTGGGATATAAAGCACGTCAGAGCCGTCGACTGGTTCAGTGACCGCAACGGAGTCATGTCCAGGCTCTTGAGCGAGGCAGAATAATACATGAAAATATAAAGCAGGCGTGCCGAAGATCACTCTCCAGCACGCCCTTATTATAAATCTAAAGCCTAAATATTTGTATTGCCTTTTCTAAATCAGATAACGCCCTGACCCATCATGGCGTTGGCCACTTTCATGAATCCGGCGATATTGGCTCCCTTCATGTAGTTGAGGTAGCCGTCGGGTTCCTGACCATACTTCTCGCACTGCTCGTGGATCGAAGCCATGATCTGATGAAGTTTGGCGTCGACTTCCTCGTTGCTCCACTGCAGGTGTTCGGCATCCTGGGTCATCTCAAGACCTGACGTGGCCACGCCGCCGGCATTGACAGCCTTGCCGGGTGCATAGGTGGTGCGGGTCTCGATGAAGGTGTCGATAGCCTCAGGGGTACATCCCATGTTGGAAACCTCGGCAACCATGAGTACGCCGTTCTTCACGAGTTCCTTGGCATCGTCGCCGTTAAGTTCGTTCTGAGTTGCACAGGGGAGTGCGATATCTACCTTCTGGCACCAGGGTTTCTGGTTGGGGAAGAATTTTGCGTTGGGGTATTTTTCGGCGTAGGGTGCCACGATGTCGTCGCCCGATGCGCGGAGGTCAAGCATGTAGTCGATCTTGTCACCGGAGATGCCGTCGGGATCGTAGATGTAGCCGTCGGGACCTGAGATGGTCACAACTTTTGCACCGAGTTCGGTAGCCTTGAGAGCTGCGCCCCATGCCACATTACCGAAGCCTGAGATTGCCACAGTTTTGCCCTCGATGG
>JAAVGC010000012.1 GCA_014800445.1 Bacteroidales bacterium
CGGCAAGCACAATCTCCGGCAATGCCAGATCAAAAGAGAAATATATCGGAACAGTTGTCATTGTCTGTTTTCTATTCTGTTAATCATTTCAATATCTGCCGGAAAGATGTCTTTTAGCATCTCTGCGATCTTTTTTCGGTCAGAAACACTTTCATGAGCGCAGATTCTCACTGCCTCCTCCAGTTTTGCATCACGCCACATAGTCAGTCCGACACTCATAGGACTAGTTTCGTACACTTCCGGCAGAATTTCCTTTAGATCGTCGGTGATAGCACACAACCCATGTTCCATGTCACCTGACATTACATCAAGGCCATTACGATGATACCGGTAGTTGAGATCTCTCAGCGGAGCTGTGGCAGGGTTCATCCATGCGGCAAGGATGGCTCCCCTACTGGCCGAACTCTCATATTGTCTCCATCCATTTTCGCCCAGGCTCTGTCCCATCTGCACAATCTTATCAGCACGTGACAGATGCTCGTCACCTCCTCGTTTTGAAAAGCTGTCGGAATCAATCGCTATAATCAAGTAGGCATAAAAGTCAAGGACTGCGTTTAACTGGCTATGCACTGCAGTTTCTGTCAGCACAAACTCACTTCCCTGCCTGAACACAAACTTAAGATCATTCTCTTTATGATTTATCATTTGTGTCGTGTACGACGAATCGTAGACCGGACGTGACGACTGAATCTGCAGATCCGTTGAAATGTTCTCTCCGTCACATGACTTGACTGCAAAAAACAATCGGCAGTCAATTCTTTCTTCCGGCCGATAGCTCGCATCGGTAAACGATGTCGTGTTCATGTAGTCATAGACCGCCGTCTGCAATGCTTCTACTGTCTGGCGCGATGCACCTTCCAACTGATCCGTGTTTATTTCGACCTTGCAGTTGAGCTCCTGACAATATGCCTCCGGCACAAATAGTGCGGATATCATATAAAGTATTCCCTTAATGTAACGGGGGCATATTGTAGTCAGTCTCATTTATTCAGTCCAAACAACTCGTCAATAACATCCGTCGCAACCTCCCGCTTGCTTTTAAGAGGATAGCGCATCTTGCGTCCATCAGCGTGAATGATAGTTACGATATTGGTATCAACCCCGAAACCAGCTCCCTCATCCTTGAGAGAATTCACGACAATCATGTCAAGATTCTTTCTTTTCATCTTGGCAGTGCCGTGTGTCACCTCGTCATTGGTCTCAAGTGCGAAACCACAGAGCAATTGGTCTTCACTCTTTTTCTGACCAAGCGTTGCAGCAATATCAGGATTCTTTACAAGTTTTAGCTCTGAAATACCTTCCTCCTCACGCTTGATTTTTATTTGCGAACATGTCTCGGGACGATAATCGGCTACTGCAGCGGCCATAATCCCGGCATCACACGATGACCATTCCTTTTCACATGCTGCAAGCATCTCACATGCCGACTCCACTCTGATAATCTGGATATCACCGTTCTCAGGTTGAACAGACATCGGTCCGGCAACCAGCACAACTTCCGCACCGCGCCCGGCCGCTTCATCTGCAAGGCAGCAACCCATCTTTCCGGTAGAATAGTTCCCGATAAATCTCACCGGGTCAATCTTCTCGTAAGTTGGGCCGACGGTGATCAGAAGCCTCTTTCCAGTCAGATCTGTTTTTTTTGAGAAATATCTCTCTACTGCATCAAAGATTCCCTCCGGTTCCTCCATGCGCCCTTTACCTATCAGAGCACTTGCAAGTTCGCCGTCACGTGGCTCAATCACCGTCACTCCCCTGCTGCGCAGTATTTCAATATTGCTGCGGGTCGAAGGATGCGACATCATGTCGAGATCCATAGCTGGAGCTACAAACACCTTTCCACGAGTCGACAGATAAGAGGTCACAAGCATATTGTCGGCGATTCCGGTAACCATCTTGCCAAGCGTGCANGCAGTGGCAGGAGCTACCACAAAAGCATCTGCCCATAGTCCCAGGTCGACNTGACTGTGCCACTCCCCNGTGTTGGCTGTGAAAAATTCCGTGATAACCGCACGCCGGCTGAGAGTCGACATTGTCAACGGCGTGATAAACTCACGCGCCGACGGAGTCATCACNACTTGAACCTCGGCACCGGCTTTCACAAANAGTCTGACAAGTGAAGCAGTCTTATATGCGGCAATACCTCCGCACACTCCCACAACGATATGTTTACCTTTCATGACTTCCATATCGTGATGTTCTATCATTTACAACCCATTTTCATGCGGTTATATATCGAACTTAGCACAGCTTTGGTGTTTACGGGAAAATCTCCCTCGATCATCCAAGTATAGTAGGAAGGTGTCTTACGAAGCACATCCTCAACCTTCTGTCCCTTGAATTTTCCGAAATTAAACACAATATTTCCCGATGAATCTCTCACGAAGCGTCCCATGAGATCAACCGAGTCATTCATCGCTGAAAACTTTGCAAGTCCCTCGGTATCAACCGGGAGATCCTCATATCNGTCAAGTTGTGCAAGCAGAACCTCATAGGTTGCACGGGTATCGGCATTTGCCGAGTGAGCCCCTTCAAGATCCTTGTCGCAATAGAAGCGATANGCAGCCGACAATGTGCGTTTCTCCTTCTTGTGAAAAATATTCTGCACATCGATCAGTCGTGCCGAGGTGATATCAAAATTCACCCTTGCACGTGCCATCTCCTCGCACAAAAGCGGTAGATCAAACTTGGTGGAATTAAATCCTGCTATATCGCATCCGGCAAAAGCCATTGCTATTTTACCGGCATAGTCACTGAATTTCGGACAATCTGCGACATCCTCATCNGTTATGTGATGTATTGCCGTTGCCTCTTCCGGNATATGNCTNCCCGGANTTATTCTTATAGTCCATTCCCGTGGTTCATCTGCTCCGGGATCAAGCCGAAGCATCGAAATTTCCACAATGCGNTCATGNGTTACACTTGTACCGGTCGTCTCCAGATCAAAGAACATCACCGGCTTGTCTATCTTAAGTTTCATTTTGTTCAGAAGTCAGTTACCGTCATAGGCATCAGGAGCATCAGCAACTCACTGTCCTCCTTCTTATCGCAAGGCACAAACAGNCCGGGACGTGANGGGTCACTGAGTTTTACCTCAATTTCATCGCTTTTTAGAGTCGAGAAAATGTCTATGATAAATACTGCACTAAAGCCTATCACCATTCCGTCGCCGGTAAATGAGCAAGCCACAGTCTCTACACCCGATGTGCACAGGGTGTTGTCCTGAGCCTTCAGAATAATCTTGTCAGGTTCAATCTTGAACTTTACAAGACCATGCCCCTGCTCGACAAAGATTGCCACACGCTTAAGAGCATTNAGGAATGACAGNCGATCTACCGTAAGGCTAAACGGATTATTCTTTGGAATNACCCTATTGTAATCGGGNAAATTACCTTTGATAAAACGNCAATTGAACGTATATGCTCCACTTGCAAATGTCGCNCTCTTGGCGTTGGCNGAGACNTTTACCTCCGAGTCAGCACCTGAGAGTATATTCTTCAGNATGTTNGCNGGTTTCACTGGCAGGATAAACGATCCCTCAACGCCGGGGGCCGACTCTGTATTCTGATATTTAACGAGTTTACGGCTGTCGGTCGAGACAAATGTGATAGATTCTGGACTGAGATCCCACAGAATACCCATCATCTGAGGCCACAGTTCATCTGTGCCGACAGCAAAAAGAGTNTTGTCTATTCCACTAAGAATCTGCTTTGGCGGGCATGTGAAGTCAAGTATTGCCGGATCAGCATCCTGTTCATTGGGGAACTCCATTCCGTTATAACCGATAAGATTATAACGACCATTAAGATAAGTAATCTCAATAGTGAAGTTTGAATCATTCACATCAAATCTGATCCCCTGATCGGGAAGCTCTTTCAGAAGTTCGACAATCTTACGGGCATCAACGCAAAACATACCTTCGCCTTCGGCCTCGTTTACCTCAATCGTAGCCGACAATGTATTCTCAATATCTGAGGCTGTTATGGTCAACTGATTACCTTTCAGGACGAAAAGGAAATTGTAAAGAATTGTCATCGCATTCTTTGAATTGATGACTTTACTTACAGCCGACGCATGACTGTAAAGCATTTTGCTGGATACGTTGAATCTCATCTTGTGTATGTGATTTTGCGTTTGTTCTACTCATGTTGCCCGCCTGAATTGCGGGGATACGTTTCAGGAATGCAAATATAGCATTATAATGGCATTTTTGAAAAAAGGTTATTATCTTTGCACCAAAATAAAGTAAGCTTTGGGTCGATAAAACACCTGCAAGCTTCGTAACGTCAATCTTATTAGCCTTCCGTCAGGTGAACTCTGCCGGGAGTCTGTCTTATTTTTCAAGGTTCAATGGCAAAAGAACTCAAAGACCTCACAAAAAGAAGCGAAAATTACTCGCAGTGGTACAACGATCTGGTCGTAAAGGCCGATCTTGCAGAACAGGCCGCTGTGCGCGGCTGTATGGTTATCAAACCTTATGGCTACGCTATTTGGGAGAAAATGCAGCGCACTCTCGACCAGATGTTTAAGGAAACCGGCGTACAGAACGCTTATTTCCCGCTGCTTATCCCGAAATCGTTTCTGTGCCGTGAGGCTGAACACGTCGAGGGATTTGCAAAAGAATGCGCAGTCGTTACTCACTACCGCCTGAAAAACGATCCTAACGGCTCGGGGGTAGTCGTTGATCCCGACGCAAAACTTGAAGAAGAACTGATTGTCCGTCCTACATCAGAGACAATCATCTGGAACACCTACAAGAACTGGATCAACAGCTATCGCGATCTCCCTCTGCTCATAAACCAGTGGGCCAACGTAATGCGATGGGAAATGCGCACACGCATGTTCCTGCGTACTTCGGAATTCCTGTGGCAGGAAGGCCACTGCGCTCATGCCACTGCCGAAGAGAGCGAGGCACGCACCGTACAGATGATCAATGTCTATGCAGACTTTGCCAAGAAATACATGGCAATGCCTGTGATTATAGGCGTAAAGAGTGCCAACGAGCGTTTTGCCGGCGCGGTCAACACCTACACTATCGAGGCAATGATGCAGGATGGCAAGGCTTTACANTCNGGTACATCCCACAATCTTGGCCANAATTTCGCAAAGGCATTNGATGTAACGTTTGTCAACAANGATAACAAGCCNGAGTATGTATGGGCAAACTCATGGGGGGTATCGACTCGACTGATGGGTGCGCTCATCATGTCGCNCAGTGATGACNACGGCCTTGTCCTACCTCCGCACCTTGCNCCCATTCANGTAGTTATAGTTCCCATATATAAAACCGACGAACAGCGCCAGAAGATTTCAGAAGTTGTGAATCCCATTGTGGATCAGTTCCGTGCGGCAGGCATAAGCGTAAAATATGATGATGCCGATAACCGCCGTCCGGGCTTCAAATTTGCCGATTACGAACTCAAAGGTATTCCCGTGCGTCTGGCTATNGGTCCNCGCGACATCGAGAA
Organism: Bacteroidales bacterium; assembly: GCA_014800445.1. Lineage (GTDB taxonomy): Bacteria > Bacteroidota > Bacteroidia > Bacteroidales > Muribaculaceae > JAFLTL01. The sequence goes on from JAAVGC010000012.1 coordinate 5,469, forward strand.
CGGCACAGTNGAGATCATGCGNCGCGACACCCTTGAGAAATCCGAAGGTAAGATTGAAGGAATCGTAGAACACGTCCAGCAGCTCCTTGAGGAGATACAGGAAAATATCTATCAGAAGGCTCTTAAACGCCGTGCCGAAATGACACGCACAGTCGAGACCTACGACGAGTTTAAGAACGAGATTGAGAAGGGCGGATTTATTCTTGCTCATTGGGATGGCACNCCTGAAACTGAGGAGAAAATCAAGAACGAGACAAAAGCTACAATACGCTGTATTCCTCTCGACGGTGANACGACTCCCGGTGTATGCATGGTCACTGGCCGTCCGTCGGCACGTCGNGTGATCTTNGCCCGTAGCTATTGATTCGCCATGAAGTCAGCGTCGCCCGAAACAAATCCGGCTCCGGTTGCCACCGTGACTGACCGTCGTCGTGTCTCAATCGGTTTGCCGGCAAATTCCATNGGGGGTGAAAAACGTGTTCCACTCACCCCTGAGGCTGTCAAGTGGCTCGTTGACAACTTTGACAATAGTCCGGNACTCTCTGTCATAATTGAATCAGGTGCCGGACAGGATATTCATTATACCGATGCCCGCTACTCTCATTGCGGCGCATCNGTTCGTGACCACGCATCCACATTGCGTTCCGATATNGTGATAACATCGGCCGGCCTCACGACTGCCGATGTTATCGCCATGAAACGCAATGGCCTATGGATTACGTTGCTCTCACCNGAGCAGATCGANGCGGAAACTCTTAGAGTGGCCTTACGCCGTCATATAACGGTTATTTCGCTCATGCGCGTTACCGATCCTGCCGGTCGCCGACATATCTCTGATACTCTTGCCGAAGTGGAAGGGCGTGCCGCTATAACAGTGGCAGCCGGACTGCTTGCCGATGATGTNCACGGAAAGGGNATTTTGCTTGGCGGCGTAGCAGGGATCGTACCTTGTGAGGTAGTTGTGATCGGTGCGGGAATTGCTGGCATAGCTGCGGCTAAAAGTGCACTGGGAGCTGGTGCGACAGTAAGAGTTTTTGATGATAACCCTTCGAAACTGCGGCATTTCGTCAACTCATGCTGTGGCATGGTAATCCCCTCTTCCCTTCACAGGGAGGTATTTCTACGCGCTGTNATCTCGGCCGATATTATCATAAATACACTTCCATCTCCACACTGCGCGAAAGTGCACTTGTCGGCCGATGATATCAAAACACTTAAAAACGAGGTGATCATCATTGACACCTCTGGAGGTGACGCTTTTCCGTCTATCAGAAACACAAANCTCACCTCCACNCCCGACAAATCGCTCTATCAAAGTGGCCACAGGTGCTTCATAAACGCTTGTAATGCCGTGCCGCGCACAGCCTCAATGGCAATAAGTAATTGTCTTGTGCCATTTATCGAAAAAATCATTTCGGCTCAGACAATAATAGACTCATTAAGAATAGACCAAAGTATAAAGGCAGGTCTCGTGGCAATAGGCGGGCAGATCGTCAACAGAGATGCCGCCGCAGCTTCCGGTCTGAATTTTGTCGATCCTTCAATTTTCCTACATCTTTCCTAATCCACATTATGTCCACGGGGCGCAGAAAATTCTATGTAGTATGGGCTGGTCATAGTCCCGGAATCTATGACTCATGGGAGGAGTGTAAGCTTCAGACTGATGGATTTCCCGATGCAAGGTTTAAGGCTTTCGACAACCTCGAGGCAGCCACAAAGGCCTACCGTGGACGTCCGGAAGACCATATCGGAATACTTAAGTCAATTGCAAGCCGCCCTGCAGTAAGCGTAAACTATCAGGATTTTCCGGAAATCAGACTAAATGCAATCGCTGTGGATGGTGCATGTTCACGTAATCCGGGACCGACAGAATATCGCGGAGTACTTGTCGGTACAGGGCAGGAGGTCTTTAAGGTTGGCCCAATACCATGCGCGACAAACAATATCGGTGAATATCTCGCCATAGTCCATGCACTCGCATGGCTGAATGCCAACCATGACACTACTACCCCTATTTACTCCGACAGCCGTACGGCTTTAAGTTGGCTGAAACGCAGAGGGCATAACTCCAAACTTGTACCAACGGCACAGAATGCTTATGCACGACAGCTGCTCATGCGCGCCGATAATTGGCTTCAAACACATCCCCACATTACAAACCCTGTACTGAAATGGGACACCGAAAACTGGGGCGAAATTCCAGCCGACTTCGGACGCAAGTAAAACAAAGACATCAATCAATTAACTAAAAACATATTCTGTCATGCTTGATTTTATCACCTGGACAGCTAATCCCGACCTCATACACTCTTTCATCACCATAAGGTGGTATGGACTGATGTTTGCCGTCGGTTTCTTAATAGGCTACAATATCGAAGCACGGATATTCAAGCATGAGGGAGCACCAGAAAGCTGGCTTGGTACACTCCTGATGTGGACGGTAGCCGGCACGATTATAGGAGCAAGACTCGGACATGTATTCTTCTACGAATGGGATATTTATTCCCAGGATCCGATACGCATCCTCTACATCTGGGAAGGTGGTCTTGCATCACATGGAGGAACAATAGGTGTAATGATTGGTGTTTTTTGCTTTTCATGGATTACCGCGAAACGAAGCCCACTCTGGACATTTGACCGACTGGTAATTCCGATTGCGCTTGTGGGAGGACTCATCCGTCTCGGTAATCTCATGAATCATGAGATATACGGCCATCCTACCGATCTCCCATGGGCATTCCGTTTCATCACCAATATTCATGCCTGGCAGAACGGCGCAGATCCGATATTCTCTGCTCCCTCGCACCCTACCCAACTTTACGAGGCTGCATGCTATTTCGCACTTTTCGGACTGCTTATGTGGATGTATTGGAAAAAGAACGCGGAAACCCGTCCGGGGCTGATTTTCGGGGTATTCTTTATAGGAATATTTCTACCACGCCTGATAATCGAGTTTGTCAAGAACGATCAGGTCGCATGGGAAGCAAATATGACACTAAACATGGGTCAGCTACTTAGTATTCCCTTTATTATTTGTGGAATCATTCTTGTGATATACGCAATGAGCCGCCCCAAAATCCATATTGATTTCCCTAATAGATTTGCGCCGGAACCTTCCGCGAAAAAGCACAAGAAGTAAGTCTATTTCACTCTCCGGCTTTACATAAGCCGGAGAGTAGACATGCGCTCAGTGTCAAGCCACTTTGCAGCCACACTAAGAGATTCCGGAGTAATTACATTCAGTCGGTCAAGCATCTCCTTATTAGTCAATACCTTTCCGCGCAACAGAAGTGANCGTGCACATCCCATAATCATTGATTCACGGTTTTCCCCGGCNACGANAAGCTGCCCGGTATATTGACGTCGTGCTGTATCCAAAGCTCTTTGCGTCAATGGCTTCTGTACAAGNCTTTCTATCTCATGCACAACGAGATTGTGACATTTTTCAAAATCNCCAGGATCACATCCATAATACACTGTAGCTGANCCAACATCAGTACACACTGAGGTCGACATGTCAACAGTATAAACCAATCCGCGTTTCTCACGTAACGACACATTGAGAATAGANTTCATTCCAGGACCTCCCAACATGTTGCACAATAGGTTAAGCTCCGGCAACAGATCATAACTGAGTCCGGGCAACCGGAATGACTCAGCCACATGGCACTGGTGTGACTCAATTTTAATNTTATCGGAATATATCCTGGAGTTACCTGGACGCTTGCGAATAATCTTGCGATCCTTGCGATCATAATCTGAAAAATATCGTTCAACCTTATTCATTACGACCGATAGCGTCAGAGGNCCAGTATAATAAAATACCGAATGTCCAGGTGTNAACATCTGGTTNAGCCAATCCTTACAGTCTTGTGTCGTGAAACTTCCAACGGTTTCTTTTGTTCCTAAAACATTATGAGCCAATGATGATCTTTTCCANAGNCGCTCGTCAACCTCGTCAAATATCATCTCCGAAGGAGAATCACANTATGAATCTATCTCATCACAGACTACCGCACGTTCTTTCTCGAGNTCATTTTCAGGAAAATCNGAATTGATAATAATATCAGAAAGTAGATCGCACGAGCGGTTAAANTGTCCNGAAGGGGCAACTGTATAGACTGTTGTTTCTTCTTTATTAGTGTAGGCGTTGAGCTCTCCTCCCACACTTTCCATGCGGTTAAGAATGTGCCATGCACGCCGGTTTTTAGTACCCTTGAAAAGTGTATGCTCAACAAAATGAGCCAATCCTTCTCTTCCGGCTTTTTCATCGCGGCTGCCTGCATTAACCATTATGCCGCAACATTCGACATTGGCAGCCGGAACAGTATGCACAAGAACTCTCAGCCCCTTATTTGTCACTCCAAACTCCATCATGCTTAAGAAGCTCTATTAATCTTGTTATAGCATCATCCTGCGGTATGTTTCTCTCAACACACTCCTTACCACGGTACAAGCTTACCTTTCCGGCNGCGGCACCCACATATCCATAGTCAGCGTCGGCCATCTCTCCCGGACCATTCACTATACATCCCATAACCCCTATTTTAAGGCCTTTAAGGTGTGAAGTAGCGGATCTGACTTGAGCAAGAGTGTTTTGTAAATCAAACATTGTGCGCCCACANCCGGGACATGCAATATACTCGGGACGTGTAATGCGAGTGCGTGTTCCTTGCAATATGCTAAAGGCAAGCTTTATAGCCGCGGCCTGGTCCATAGCATTGGTTTCAATCATAATACCATCAATCAGTCCGTCAAGTAGAAGTGCACCGAAATCAGCNGCNGCTCTCACACTCACTTGCCATGGTTGTAGACCTTCGTCATTATAGTTGAATTTAACCACAACAGGATTTTCACATCCATTACGCATAAGCGCATGAATTGCCTCTCTAATAGCTCCAACAGGATTGGCATGTGAAGTCGTCAGTAATATGGCCTTGCTCGGATTAGAGCATGCTTTTTCAAGGAGACAACCAGAACCCTCGGCTGTATTATGAAGAATAAAGTTTCCAGTTCCGATAATGTCAGGATCAAGATCACCCGAAACATCTGCCAAGGCTTCAGCAGCAACCACTACCGGAACCTGCCCTCCGCCTATATTCCCGATCTTCACTGTATGGCGTCGCTCAGGCTGCAATGGATCAAATCCATCGGCAAGAGAACCCGGGATTTCTGGAGCGTTCTCCCTTGCCACGATATAATCACGCAGTTCACGCGCTACAGGAACCTCTTTTTCAGGTGCTTCACTCAGTGAAACACGAATAGTGTCACCAATACCTTCTGCAAGAAGNGTACCGATCCCGATAGCGCTTTTCACACGTCCATCCTCACCATCACCAGCTTCTGTCACACCAAGATGCAGCGGATAGTGCATATTCTCAGCATCCATAGCCCTGACCAGACGGCGCACTGTTTCAACCATTACGGTTGTATTTGATGCTTTTATGGATATTACAATATTCCNGAAGTCGATTTTTNCTGCCACACGCAGAAACTCCATAGCACTTTCGACCATGCCCGCAGGGGTATCACCGTAACGCGACATAATGCGATCAGATAATGATCCGTGATTGACACCTATGCGCACAGCCGTCCCATGTTCTCTACATGTCTCGTAAAACGGGATCAAAGCGTTTTCAAGACGTTTCAGTTCATCGGCATACTCTTCATCGGTAAATTCAATTTTTTTGAACGTGCGCCCCGGATCAACAAAATTTCCAGGGTTAATACGTACTTTCTCAACCTCTTTCGCCGCAGCAAAAGCAGCCTTAGGGTTAAAATGTATGTCAGCAACCAGCGGAACATCNTAGCCGTCAGAACGCAGTCCNGCCCGTATATTACCCATATTCTCCGCCTCGCGNATCCCTTGCGCTGTAAGCCGCACGATATCGGCACCTTCATCTACGATGCGTTTTACTTGAGCTATTGATCCAAGAGTATCCATCGTAGATGTATTTGTCATTGACTGAAGTCGGATGGCGTTGCTACCGCCTATTATTGTATTTCCCACCGGCACTTCATAAGTGCGGCGGCGTCTATAATTGAAATCCACAATATTGAATCTTGTTACTTTATACCACGTTTGTTCAAAGCCTCACGATATCGAGCAGCGTTGGCATTGTGTGCCGAAAGGTTTGTCGCAAAATTATGACGTCCTGAAAAATCCTCTTTAGCACACATATACAAATAATTATGTTTCGGTGCATTCAACACTCCGTCAATAGTAGAGGCATAAGGCATTCTTATTGGTCCCGGCGGCAGTCCTGCAACCTGATAAGTGTTGTAAGGTGATACGGTCTCGAGGTGCCGGTTTAGAATACGTCTAAGTCCAAAATCTCCAACAGCATATTTCACTGTGGGATCAGCCTGTAATTTCATACCAATTTTAAGCCGATTCAGATAAAGTCTTGCCACAACCGGACGCTCTTCGCCGGCGGCAGTCTCTTCCTCTGCTATCGATGCTATAGTCGCAACCTCAACTGGTGTGAGTCCGATAGCTTTTGCCTTTGCGCGCCGATCATCATTCCAGAATCTATTACGGTATTCGAGTAAACGTTTAACCGTGGATTCTGCTCCTGATGTCCAGTAGAACTCATAAGTATCAGGTAGGAAAGCTGCTATAAAGCCTTCCTTCTTGAAACCGGCCCCCGGCAGGACTGTTTCACAAGCCTTTACGAAATCATCCGAATCAAATTCCATCTGCGATGCGATAAGTTCCGGAAGCTCTGAAAAAAGGCGTATATTATTGAATGTCACCTTTACAGGTGTCTGTGCGCCACGTTTGATGCGTCGAGCAATATCAATTACCCTGTCACCGTTCTTTATGAGATATGCTCCATGAGCAGTCACAGGTTTACCCTTGGCTATTTTCCATACATCGAATACACGATCGCCAATCTTCGCCCCAAGGGCAGTATGAAGTGAGTCACCAATAGCTGAAGCAGTTGCTTCTTTCGGAACATAGACCCACACATCCTCTCCTTCATAGGAAGAAGTGAATTCACGCCAGATCTTTACGCCGACAATTCCGACTATTGCGGCCACCANNAGCAGGCCAGCCAATAAATATTGTTTCGTCCTTTTCATAATTCCACCCCAAAGATACACAATATCCATGGGAAGTTGCTATATTTGTCCAAACTTAAACCAGTTCTGGCGCACACTTCCCAGTTCCGTCAGATCAATATCATTTAAAGCATGTTTGCAGAATCAACTTATACCCAACGTCGTCAGGAGTTGAAAAAAGCTGTTGGCAATGGTATTCTCCTGTTTCTCGGTAATGACGAATCAGGTTGTAATTATGCTGATAACACCTACGACTTCCGTCAGGACTCAACATTCCTTTACTATTTCGGACTCCCCTATGCCGGTCTGTCAGCTATTATTGACATCGACAATGACCGTGAGATAATATTCGGAGACGAACTTACCATCGACGATATCGTGTGGATGGGATCGCAGCCTACACTGCATGAAAAAGCAGCGAAAGCCGGCATTAAGGATGTGCGTCCGGCTGCTGAGATTGAGAAATATATCTCTGCAGCTGTGGCTAAGTCTGTTCCGGTACATTATCTCCCTACATATCGTGCGGAACATCAACTTAAGCTTCTGCATTTGCTTGGCATAAAGCCTGGCACCGAAACCCCATCGATTCCTTTCATACGCGCAGTCGTGAACCAGCGAAATCACAAAAGCGCGGAGGAAATAGCAGAAATCGAACGTGCCTGCAATGTAACAGCCGATATGCACATGACAGCAATGCGTGTTCTCCGACCAGGCATGAGAGAATGTGAAATATCAGCAGCTCTTGAGGCTGTGGCACAAGCAGCAGGTTGCCGCCTTTCATTCCCCACTATTGCTACAATCAACGGCCAGACTCTGCATAACCATTATCACGGAAATATATGTCAACCGGGTCAGATGCTGCTCGTCGATGCCGGTGCAGAGACTGAGATGGGTTATGCAGGCGATATGTCGTCGACAATCTGCGTAGACAAAACTTTCACGCCCCGTCAAAAATCCATCTACGATATCCAGGTGGCAAGTCATCTGGCTGCAGTTGGAGCGTTGAAACCAGGTGTGCCGTTTAAGGACGTCTATGAACTCTCATGCCGCGTAGTGTGTGAAGGTCTAAAGAATCTCGGAATCATGAAAGGTGACCCGACTGATGCTGTTGAAGCCGGTGCTCATGCCATGTTCTATCCTTGCGGACTTGGACACATGATGGGACTTGACGTACATGACATGGAAAACCTCGGCGAAGTCTGGGTTGGATATGACGGTCAGCCAAAATCAACACAATTCGGACGTAAATCGCTGCGCCTTGCCCGTCCACTTGAACCAGGCTTCGTTCACACTATAGAGCCAGGAATATATTTTATTCCCGAACTCATCGATCTCTGGCGTGGTCAGAAGAAATTTACAGATTTCATCAATTACGATGAGGTTGAGAAATGGAAAGATTTTTCTGGCATACGCAATGAGGAAGATTATCTCATAACCGAAACAGGCGCACGCCGTCTCGGAAAGAAAATCCCTCTGACGACAGAAGAAGTTGAAGCATTGAGATGAATCGTCAGACTTCGGCTATAGCCTGTGCCATCGGAGCTGTACTCTGTTGGTCAACTGTAGCTTCGGCATTCAAAATTGCATTGGCGCAGACTTCGGTCTACGCCATGCTCTCTGTTGCGGCACCTGTGGCTGCTATAATTCTTGCCCTTGGGGTGACATTTCAAAAGCAGTGGGACTGCATTAAGAAAGCGCAAAAGAGCGATATCATATATTGCTGTCTTCTCGGACTATTCAATCCAGTTTTATATTATCTGGTATTGTTTGCCGCTTACGATATGCTCCCCGCCCACGTGGCTCAACCGCTGAACTATCTATGGCCATTGCTGCTAACGTTGCTTCTTGCATTGGTGGCACACCAGCGCATACCGTTGCTGAAATATCTCGGAATGTTGATCTCACTTGGCGGTGTTGCAATAATATCGATGGGAGGTGGAGAAAGTGGTGAATCACTATCTGTTGCCGGATATGGTGTAGCAATCCTAAGTGCATTGCTGTGGGCAATATACTGGCTTATCAACAACCGCATGAAGGATCGGATAGAATCAACGGCAGCCTTATTTCTCAGTTTTGCAACCGGCAGTGTAGTTCTCGGTATAGGACTCCTGTTCATGCCATCGTCCATGCTTCCTGTATCGGCAATTCCATCATGCGCCTATATCGGGATAATGGAAATGGGACTACCCTTCCTGCTGTTTGCCATGGCCTTACAGAAAACGAACAATCCATCCCTTATAAACCAACTCTGTTATCTCGCTCCATTTCTTTCACTATTCATCATCGCAATTGTCCTTCATGAAAGTGTCACTCCAATGACATTTCTCGGACTCGCATTTATTATCGCCGGTATCATGTTCAATCAATATGCTGTACCCCGGTTAACGCGCCGCATAGCGGCCATAGCCATCGCAACTTTTCTTCTGCCAGTAGCAGTTCATGCAGAAGATTCCGATCCCGTCGTGAATATTTCTCTCGAAGCTCGCGCCGACTGGCAGCATGACCGCGTAAACGGAGAGAACTTCAACGATAATTCTGGATTCAAAGGACGATTCCTTAACCTAAAAATATCTGGTCAGATTAATGATCAATGGGGCTACAATTTCCGCCAGCGACTGAACAGAACCATCACAGAAGGCACTTTCTTTGATGCGACCGACTGGATATATCTGACATACTCCCCTACCTCGCGCATAACATTCTCCGCAGGAAAACAGGTAGTGGCAATCGGAGGATATGAGTACGACCGTGCTCCCATAGATCTATACTCATGTTCGGAATACTGGAACAACATAGCTTGTTACCAATTTGGAATTAGCGGTGCCTTCCGTATCAGCAACAATGACGTTATAACCGGACAGGTTGTGGCNTCNCCNTTCAGGCGTGCCGAGGGTAACAACAATAACATGTACGCCTACAATCTGATGTGGAACGGTGCTCACCGTTTTTATCAATCCATCTGGTCATTCAACCTNATCGAATGCATGCCAGGTAAATATATCAATTATCTCGCACTTGGCAACAAGTTTACATTTGGCATTGCAAGTCTCGAACTTGATTTCATGAATCGTGCCGCCGGTGGTCAGCGATTCTGCATCAAAGACTGGTCAATAATGACTGAAGCCGCCGTACGGCCNTCGTCGCGCCTCAAATTGTTTGGGAAATTTACTCATGACTACAACAATTCGGGATCGCCCTACGACATGTGTGTGCTCGACGGAACCGACCTNTACATGATAGGTGGTGGTGCAGAGTTCTTTCCACTCACAGGACGTCATGAGATACGCGTGCATGCTGCCGCTTTCCGTTCGTGGGGAAAAAACGGCAANCCTTTAGGAACCATGCAGAATCACCAGACNTTCATTGATCTCGGCATTACATGGCGAATGAATATATTTTCTCTTAAACGATAACATTCTATCATCAGGACTATGAAACGAGTACTCTCTGCGATCGGTAATAGAATCCCGTCAGGAGTAATCTGTCTGGCAATTGTCTTCGCACTGTTCGGATATCTGGGATACGTTATGGGGACATCCCAGATGATGAAAACCCTCATGGCCACAGCCCACGACCTGCTGCTAAACACCTGCTTTTTCCTCATGGCGGTGTGTGTTGTTACCGGTGCGATAGGTAGCTTGTTCTTGGAATTCGGTGTAGTAAGTCTATTTGAGAAGCTCTTACGACCGCTAATGAAGCCGATATTCCGTCTGCCAGGCGTTGCATCTCTTGGTGCCATAATGACATTCCTATCTGATAATCCTGCTATAATCACACTTAGTCGTGACAAGCGATTCTCAACGTACTTTAAGAAGTTTCAGTTTATATCACTGACCAACTTCGGTACAGCATTTGGAATGGGCCTGCTTGTTATCGTCTTCATGATTGGACAGGGATTCATCATTTCCCCACTCGTGGGATTTGCAGGAGCCATAGTAGGCTGCATTGTCTCGACACGCATGATGCAGGGATTCATAATAAGATCCTATCCACATTATCAGCATGAAAACGTCACAGAGGATAGTGACCATCAAGGCGATAACCAATCAGAAGAGAGCAACAAAAAATCAACCGAGACTTTGTTTACCCGCATACTCAACAGCCTCCTTGACGGTGGAAAAAATGGTGTGGAAGTTGGTGTTGCAATCATCCCCGGTGTCCTGATCATATCTTCACTTGTGATGATGCTCACATTTGGAAAGGGATCTGATGGCATTTACGACGGAGGCGCATATCAGGGCGTTGAACTTCTCCCCGCGCTTGCCGGTAAGATCAATATCGTATTCCAATATCTTTTCGGATTTGAAGATCCACATCTTGTAGGGTTCCCGATTACAGCACTCGGTGCTGTGGGAGCTGCCCTCGGACTTATTCCACGCTACATGAGCCAAGGCTGGATAGATGGAAACGCAATAGCGGTATTTACAGCAATAGGCATGTGTTGGAGCGGATTTCTATCCACACACACGGCCATGCTCGATTCACTCGGCTATCGCCACCTCACATCAAAAGCAATTATATCACATACAGTGGGAGGGCTTGCCGGTGCTATATTTGCCCACTGGCTATATGTGCTTCTTACGGTGATTTTCCCTGCTATGCCAAACTAACAAAATCTCAAGACTTACTCAATCGCACATACTCCTGCACCGGAATATGTGCGATTTCTTTTTATAACATCGGAAGCACAATAAAACTGGACCGAGTAACGTTATAAAACGTCATGAGAGTCAGTCTTAGACGTGGGATAGTTCTATCGGTATTGATAGTGAGCAGTATTTGGCATGCAGCAGCACAAATTGATGCGTTGCTGTCACAATATTTCTCTGTACCAGTGTATTATAATGCAGCGTCAGTTGGTAATACCGACATGATTAACATCTCAGCAGCCGGACAGATGAAAAATGGTTCCGACAAATATGCCCACATAAGCACAGACATGCCATTTTCTTTAAATTCCGCACATCGAATAGGTAGCGGAATAACAGCCGATTATGTTAATACAGCGCTGTGGCGCAACATGAACTTCTCTTTGCCTCTGGCATGGAANTTTCTGCTTGGAAGTAATGAAATTTCTGTAGGTATTGCCCCCGGAATCACTGAGAGTACAATAAAGCAGGAACAGCATGTGGCAAAAGATGAAAACGTTGAGGAAGCAAACGATGATTCCCATCTTGAAAATTACAAAAAAACATGGTTTGATCTAAGTGGTGGAATCTGGTTCCAGTCACACTATTTCCGTACGGGAATATCCTTCAGACATACCGGTGATAAAAAGATGACCGATCACACCGGAAACAGATCGTTTCCAAACAAGACTGCTTATTATTTCATGGTAGCAGGCAATATTCCCATCAAATCATCGTTGTTGGATATGGAACCTTCGGCAATATCCATGTTATCATCGGGGAAGCTTTTTGGACAGGCAACACTCCGCGCAATATGGAAAAAACATTTCTGGATCGGTGCCGGATATCGCCTGCATGAAAATGCGGTCGTAATGGCAGGAATAGAGGTTAAAGGATTCAAGGCCGGATATAGTTTCCTCCTCCCACACCGGACAGANGTACACAATGAACATAAATGCAGACATGAACTTNTTGCCGGATACAGCATTCCGCTCGAAAGGAGAAGNAAAAAACTCCCCAGACACAAAAGTGTAAGGCTTATGTAGCCATCATTATCACCACTAACTAAGACAAACATTGAATAAAANCNGTCTGTTAAAGCATATAATNNCAGCTCTTACTGTCACAGCTGCGTGGAGCTGCTCTGTGAGCAGCGGAAGTTTCGGCAGCGGTGAAGTTACCGNAACTGGGAGNGCAACATGGTNGGAGCCGGCACCTCATGGAATGGTACTTATTGATCGCGGTTCAATAGCNATGGGACCTGCCGAATATGACTCNATATGGAATATCGGAGGAAAACCACGTGGAGTGTCAGTGGATGCNTTCTGGATGGATGAAACGGAAGTTACCAACGCGAAATACAAGCAATTTGTATTCTGGGTGAGGGATTCTATAATCAGAACACGTCTTGCAGATCCCGCATACGCAGGAATTGACGAGTACATAATCGATGAAGACCGTGACGGAAACCCGATTACACCTNATCTGAACTGGAACAAACCTATCCCATGGCGAAACGCCAATGAGGATGAAGCACGAGCAATTGAAAGTCTCTACAAGGTAAATCCACTTACCGGAATCAGGGAACTTGATGGCAATCAGCTAAATTATAGGTACGAAACTTATAACATGACAGATGCTGTCAAGAGAAAGAACCGCACGGATGCAAGGCGACGTGTATATAACACAGACCTACCTGTACCAACCGATATTCCTGTCATCTCAAAAGATACCGCATACATAGATGAAAGCGGTGAGATTATCAGAGATGTGATAACACGAGGGCTGACTGGTGACTATGATTTCGTCAACACGTATATTGTAAATGTCTATCCCGACACCACAACATGGGTAAATGATTTTGAAAATGCTTATAATGAACCNTATGTGAGNATGTACTTTTCAAATGGAGGATATAATGATTACCCTGTCGTGGGTGTGAGCTGGGAACAGGCCAATGCTTTCTGTGCCTGGCGCACTGATATGCTGAAGAGATCNCTTGGGCGGCAGGGAATCTACATTGAACCCTACCGCCTTCCAACCGAAGCGGAATGGGANTANGCAGCACGTGCCGGAATCAATGAAAACCGTTATCCATGGGACGGTAACGAAACTCTGAGTGATGANAGAGGATGCTTCTATGCCAATTTCAAACCCAACGATGGAAATTACACAAAGGACGGTCACCTCATCACATCGAAGGTGGGGACATACGGAGCAAACGACTACGGACTATACGATATGGCNGGAAATGTAAGCGAGTGGACATCCACTGCCTTTACAGAGACTATCGACAACATCACCGCCGACGTTAATCCGGAATACCNTTATGCCGCTGCACCTGACGATCCATACAGACTCAAGCGTAAAATTGTGAGGGGCGGATCATGGAAGGATGTGTCNCACAACGTACGCAGTGACATNCGCATGTGGGAGTATGAGAACGAACAGCGCAGTTTCATCGGCTTCAGATGTGTGAGAACTCAAATCGGGTTTGCCNGAGGCCAGAAACAAAACAACGGCAGAAAACNTCGCTAATAACCCNGAGAAAAATTATGAGTCAGAAGAAGGGANTACGCATAAGACTTGAAGAATTTATTTCCAGCGAACGAGGACAACGCTTCTTNAATTTCGCTTATTCCATAGGNGCTGCAGTGGTTATATGGGGGGCGCTTTTCAAGATACTTCATCTTCCGGGTGGCGATACATTACTGACAATCGGTATGGGAACCGAGGTGATAATGTTCTTCCTGACGGCATTTGACCGTCCGCCTGTAAGCTATAACATCACGTCGTTACCATCGGAAGACACACAGAGTGGCATTTCGGTAAGCACTCCTATCGGCATTGCAGAGGAAACCAAAGGAGTAATGTCNGAGATGGCCAAACTAAGGGAAACAACCGCGGCACTTAANGCCATATATGAGCAACAGCTAAGGAATCTCTCATCAAACCTNAACGCTATAGAAAGTGGCAATCGCGATGCTGTGCAAATGAAGGAAATNCTCAGCCGTTCAGCTGCCGAGAGCCAACGTTACTGTNACGAGANAGTGAAAATGNCCGAAAATATGGCACAGCTAAACGCTATCTACGAAAGGATGATAACAGCCATGTCATCGGGCACCGGAATCACAGCGAACNAGCANTAACNAGCTACAACCTTGATACANANNAACCGACAGTCACCACGTCAGAAGATGATAAACTTAATGTATATCGTCCTGACAGCCATGCTTGCCCTGAATGTGTCGAGTGATGTACTCGGTGGTTTTACGGAAGTTGGGGAAANTGTGAAACGAACTACAGATAATGCCATACTTCGCAACAATGAANTGATAAACAATCTCGGNGCATTTGCATCCCGAAACCATGAGAANGGCGACGGATGGTACCGTAAAGCTTTGANAGTNAAGAATAGCGCAGACTCCATNTGTGACGCTATCGANGCNATGAAATATGAAATCGCTGTAGAAGCTGACGGTAAGGANGCCGATATTTACAATTTAAAGTCAGGAGANAATCTNGACGCTGCCTCAACCGTCATGCTCTCACCTCTCAACAGAAAAGGNCAAAAGCTGCGNGAGGCGGTGGAGCGATTCAGAACACTCCTGACTGACATGGTTGCTGACACGATGCAACAACGACGGTTTAGTTCAATCCTGACTACATGCGACAAAAGTAANCAGAATGGAGTGAGGAAGAATTGGGAGGAGCAGAAATTTGAGAATATGCCCGCGATAGCTGCCATAACTCTGCTATCACAACTTCAGAATGACATAAGGTATACCGAAGGGGAAACACTGACCCAACTGCTCAACAACACAGACGCAGGTGACCTGAGAGTGAATGAAATGGAAGCAATGGTGCTCCCGAAGTCACAGATGGTGATGCGCGGCAGCGAATATGTCGCAGAGATAATACTTGCCGCAGTNGACAGCACCCAACGCCCCAGAATAAACATCGGTGGGGANTATCTTGAAGACGGAAAAAGTACATACACAGTGACAGCCGCNGGAGACGGAGAAGTGAAATACAATGGTTTTATCACTGTGCAGAATCATGACGGAAGTCAGTCAGAGTATCCGTTCAACGGCAGTTATGTGGTTCTTGACCCAATGGCAACTGTTTCTGCTACCATGATGAATGTACTTTACTCAGGTATTGATAATCCACTAAGCATATCAGTGCCAGGGATACCACAATCCGGAGTTTCAGCNATAATGACCGGAGGAGACNTGAGAAAAGAGGGGAACACATGGATAGCTCGCCCAGACCAAGGTGTTAATGAAGTNGAGATAACTGTGTCCGGCGAACTTGACGGAATACGCCGACAGATGGCAAAGCATAAATTCAAAGTGCGNCGTCTACCTGATCCCAAAGCATATATCACTTACAGTGACGCTTCAGGTGTGCGCCATGAATACAGTGGTGGTGTTCCAACGACAAGGGCAGCATTGGCNTCGGCTCAAGGACTTGAAGCAGCCATAGANGATGACATGCTTAATATCGNATTTAGTGTGACAGGGTTTGAAACCGTNTTCTTTGATTCAATGGGCAACGCAATGCCAGAGATTAGCAATGGCGCAGATTTTTCTCAACGCCAAAAGGATGCGTTCAAACGTCTCGGACGCGGCAAAAGATTTTATATCACAAAAATNAAGGCCATAGGTCCTGACGGAAGCGAACACAATCTTTCACCAATAGAAGTAATCGTGCAATGATACTGAAAAGCAATAAAATAATCGCCCTTACANTTCTTTTTCTGNTATGCGGAACCGGTGTCATGCAGGGTCAGAACAATATAAACTCAAGAGCAACGGAGGTTACACGCAACACCAAGGCCAGTCGAGTTACAGAACGTCGTGCGGTACCAAATGACAGAAACACAACCACAACCATAGTAAAATCAGATGCGCCGTCATCGAATATANGCTGGATGCGCGTTATTTACCGTCATCTTGACCTTGATAACGAAAAAAATGCCGCACTCTATTATCCGGAAATACCGGTAGCGGGACAGGAAAATTTGTTCCGCAAAATTATAAAACTTATTGCCGGAGGAGAAATAGCGGCATACGAGTATCTTGACGGAAGAGAAGTTTTCACCCCTGANTTTCAAGTGCAGNCCGATGAGATGCTTGCCCGGTTCCATATCCCATACAGCGAAAGCAATAACCGTGATACAAAGGNCTATGTTNTTGTAGATGACGATGTACCGTCNGCTGACGTTATGTCGTACTATGTGCTNGAGCAATGGGANTTTNACAATGTGAAGANTCGCACCCTCACCCGGGTTCTTGCAATATGCCCGGTGCTTCATCAAACNGGAGAATTCGGTGACGAGCTTAAATATNNTATGTTCTGGGTAGAAATGGATGATTTGCACCCCTATCTCTCTGACAGTGCAATTTTTATCGACGACAACGATAACACACCAAGATANACTTACGATGANTTCTTCACACTTGCACTATATGAGGGAGATATATACAAAACACGCAATGTGAGAAACAAATCGATAGCACNACTTTATCCAGACGAGACGGCAAGAAAACANGNCTCNGACAGCATACAGAACCGACTGACCGGTTTTGACAAGACCTTGTGGTCNCCNAGCCGAGANGANCTACTNGAAGCACGTCAGGCAAAAGAGGAACTTGATGCTAAGAAGGCATCAANGAAANGAGAAATCAGGCAGAGCCGCCGATCAATCAGAGCCAGAGGGACTAACCCGACAGGNACATCGGGAAGCAGCAATNCTGTCAGGAGTGTCAGAGANAGNAAATAGAGCTGAAGTTCATTCTGATATAGAGGATTCATCCCATCCGCCGCCAAGAGCTACATAAACCTTAACAAGCGAGACCAAAGCATTGCGGCGAGCCTGTGCAAGCGCATTCTGCTGCTGCATCAGAGTNTTCTGCGCATCAGTCACGTTCTGAAAATCGCAAAGACCGATCTTATAATTATCNGTTGCCTGNGTAAGTGTTTTGCGTGCCTGATTGACAGCATCGCCCAATAGGTCAATCTGTTTTATAGTCGACGAATATGATGATAGCGCATCAGATGTTTCCTGATAAGCATTAAGAACTGTAATATTATAATTGTCAATTCCTTCCTGTAAGGTTTCCCGCGCTATTTTCTCCTGATTCTTACGATAGTAGCCGTCAAATAGATTCCATGACAGCGTGGGAGTTATCTCCCATCCATACGCCTGACCATCAAGAATATGCCCAAGATTACGCGCCGAAGCAGAAATATCGCCCTGAATATAAAGATTGGGGAGAAATTCCTTCTTGGCAACTCCAAGTGCCGCGGCATAGGACGCGATAATTTTTTCAGCCTCTACAANATCAGGACGCCGTCTAAGCAGATCGGACGGAATACCTGAAGCAATCAACTGACGGTAATCCGGCCAATGCTTTTTACGACGTGCCTGCAAAAGTTCGGTAAGNTGATCGGGATAGATACCCAANAGCATAGCNATGGCATTGATTTCAGAACGCACAAGATTTTCCATCACCGGTACTTCGGCAAGTATCGAATAGTAGAGTGTGAGTGCCTGTGAGACCTGAAGCGATGTTGANCCGTCGGCNACCTGATGCCCTTCGACAAGACGCACGATTCCCNNCTGACTTTTTGAACGCTCATGCAGTATATCCAGATTTGCCTGATATAAACGCAAATTGACGTAATGAGTCACCATCTCCCCTGCCACAGTAAGCATCACACCAGCCCACTCGGCTTGTGAAGCCTGCCACTGCTTTTTCTTTGCATCGGTCTTTGCCGCTATTTTGCCGAATAGATCAACCTGCCAGTTTATGTCGGCTCCAAGTTCCCAATATCCTTCGAGATCGGCGCGTCCTGAAGAACCGGAGCGACGACCGGATGTGCGTTTTGTCTTTGCACCGGCATATAAATCCACTGTGGGATAGTATTCAGCCCGCACAAGTCCTGTGGCTGCTTTTGCCATAGTCACACGTCGCACAGCATTGCGGATATCGTAATTGGCGCGCATGGCAGCCGACACCAATGAGTCAAGCATCTCATCATCAAACCGAGTCCACCACTCGTCATCGACCGAGATAGCTTTTCCGTCGACTCCCGGCACAAATGCCCAACTTGATGGCATGGAATCGTTGAGATAATTTTCATGATTCTGTTGTGCCGACATGACTGTAGCCATGCACAACCAGACTGCAACGAAAAAAGAACGCGTATAGCTCATCTTTATCCTTATTTTTCCGCAAATATACAACTTTTTTGAATTTTGCAAACACTTAAATATCAGCGTTATTTACACGATAGAGCACTCTAGCCATACAAAAAATTAGTAGTAGTCAGAACTTTTGGGAGGGCGGGGGCGTTATATAGACAAAGCACAGATTACTTTTTCCATTGCAAGAAATGTGATAATGATTGGTTTATTAACGGACTGAGCGACCGGGAGGCCGCTCAATTTGTTATATAACACCACGTTCAAAAAACGAAGGTATACGATCGTGTTAAGTGATTATGGGAAATTTATTTAGTGGCGGCTTCCACTGCTTCTTCAGGTGTAGTGGCGACTGACCACAACTTCTTACGGGAAGGGCGCATGAAGCGCTGGCGCGCTATTCTGTCCAACATTTCAAAAAGTGGATCATAAAATCCGTTGGTATTGAGAATGACGATATTGCCTTTATAGAGACTCAACTGGCGCCATGTGATTATCTCCATGAGCTCGTCGAGAGTACCGACTCCGCCGGGCAACGCAATGACTCCGCTGCTCATCTCGGCCATAGTGCGTTTTCTTGTGTGCATATCAGGACAGGTGATCATGCGGGTAAGGGAAAGATGATNCCACTCCTTCTCGATCATAAATTCAGGCAAGACTCCTATGGCCTCACCACCGGCGGACAACGCTCCATCGNTTGCTGATGCCATGAGGCCGCCACGGCCGCCTCCACTCACAAGAGCGTAGCCCTTGCGCGCAATCAACTCGCCAACAGCAAAGGCATCGTCCATATAGGTTTCGGCGATCCNGCTGCTTGACGCTCCATAAATACATATTGCTTTCTGCTTCAACTCCATGATGCAAAAATACGAATTATCACATCTACTGACATAACTATTGTGGTCATTTAACACATACACCCTGTGCCGGTTTTTTGTAATTTTGTAATAAAATTCTGGTTANATGATGTNCNATATAAGTTTAAGCATTANAAAAGAACAAGTTATCTCATTTGNATGGCANCATGTGCTGCTGCTGGTGTCACTCTATTTCATGACTCTTGGTGTTGCGATGTGCGTTCGCTCGGATCTCGGAAGCAGCGTAATCTCGTCGTGTCCACTGGCATTTACTATTGCCGGTACTGAGGGNGCGGTCCCGCATCTCACGCTCGGAACCTACACCAACATACTGAACGTGTTGCTCGTCGTGGGGCAGGTGATCGTGTTGCGGCGCCGATTCAAACCGGTGCAGTTGTTTCAACTGTTGATCGGTTTTGTGTTCGGTGCACTAATCGACATGAACATGGCAATCACCGCCGTCTACNTCCCAACCAATCTAACCGGGAAGATCGCGGAACAGCTGGCCGGATGCACCGTGATGGCGGCCGGAATCGCAATGGAGATAAAATGTGCTTCAATTACAATGCCAGGAGAAGGATTGCCGGTAGCAATAGCTAAAGTCACAGGCAGGAGTTTCGCCGATATAAAGATCTTTGTGGATGTTACGCTGGTAACGCTTGCTGTTATCTCATGTTTTGTCTTCTTCGGTCACTGGATGTGGAATGTCGTTGGTGTCGGAACTCTATTTGCAATGGTGTATGTCGGGGCTGTAGTGAAGCTGTTTAGCCGACACATGGGTTGGTTTGACCGTTTACTCAACTATCAGCCAGGATTCAGGCGTTATATTTTCGGACTGGCTCGTTTTCTCTACAGTCAGGTAAAACGATAAAAGCCTCTAAAAATTCCTATCACCTCAACAGTCCAAAATGATGAATCACGACAAAATAGAAATACGTGGCGCCAAAGTACACAATCTAAAGAATATAGATGTGGACATCCCGTTAGGAAAAATAACGGGTATCGCCGGAGTATCGGGATCGGGCAAATCATCGCTCGCATTAGGGGTACTTTATGCCGAGGGATCACGCCGCTACCTTGAAGCTCTCTCGACTTATACACGTCGCCGCATCTCACAGGCTTCGCGTGCCGATGTTGCCGAAATAAGATATGTGCCGGCTGCGGTGGCACTCCACCAACGCCCCGGAGTGCCGGGAGTGAGAAGTACCTTCGGTACAGGCACAGAATTACTGAACAGCCTGAGACTGATGTTTTCGCGTCTTGCCAGTCACCGCTGCCCAAAATGTGGACATTATCATGAACCGTCACTTGACGTGGCTGCGGAGAAAGAACTGATATGCAGCAACTGCGGAACACATTTCTACGGTCCGGGGGCTGAAGATCTTGCCTTCAACAGTACAGGAGCATGTGAGAAGTGCGGAGGCACCGGAGTGGTTATGACTGTGGATCGATCAACCCTTGTCCCGAATGAATCACTCACTATAGATGAAGGTGCCGTAGCTCCCTGGAACAGCCTGATGTGGTCGCTTATGACCGACGTGTGCCGTGCAATGGGTGTACGCACCGATGTGCCATTCANTCAGCTCACCGACAAGGAGCGTGATATTGTGTTTAATGGCCCTGCTATAAAAAAGACCATCTTATACAAAGCCAAGAAAAGTGAAACAGCGGGAGAACTGGANTTCACATATTACAATGCAGTGTATACGGTGGAGAATGCGTTGGCGAAAGTGACTGACGAGAAGGGTATGAAACGTGTTGAGAAATTTCTGAAAAGCGAGGTATGTCCGTGTTGTCATGGAACAAGACTCTCAGATGNNGCACGTGCTCCCCGAATAGCCGGTATAGGTCTTGACAAGGCAACTTCAATGGTGCTATGGGACGTGATCGAGTGGGTNAAGTCGGTACCCGACACCCTTCCAGAAGAAATGCGCCAAATGGCNANCAACATAGGTGAGGCATTTCTGCTTACAGCCAAAAGGCTTGTGGATCTCGGNCTCGGTTATCTGAGNCTTGACCGNGCGTCGTCGACGCTCTCAACCGGAGAAAGGCAGCGTATGCAACTGGCACGTGTGGTGCGCAACCGCACGACGGGTATTCTCTATGTTCTCGACGAGCCGTCNATCGGTCTTCATCCTGCCAACATCAACGGTTTAAAAGGGGTGATGCACGANCTGATNGATGACGGCAACTCAATCGTGCTTGTGGATCACGACACACAAATACTCCGTGATGCNGACTGGCTTATAGAACTNGGACCCGGGGCAGGAGCCAATGGCGGTAAAATCATCGGAGAGGGCACAATCAAGGATATTGAAAATAATACTGACTCTAAAATAGGCANGTATCTTTCAGGAGAAGCTGAAAAAAGAATCAGACCTGAAGTGAACGCAAAAGAAATATTTGCCAACGGGTGCATNGAGATGCGCACACNAGGTATACACACAGTGAAACCGCTTGACATAAAGGTGCCCAAGGGACGATTGACAGTGGTAACAGGGGTGTCGGGTTCAGGTAANACCACTATGGTACTCGAGAGCCTTGTACCGGGAATGCAGGCTCAACTTGACGGCACTCCCNTGCCGGATCACATTCAGCTCATCGACGCTCCCGGATTTAGACACGTAAAACTGATTGATTCCACACCTATCGGCGCCAACGTGAGGTCGACAGTAGCCACATATGCCAATATCCATGATGAACTACGCAAAATTTACGGACGGTCAGCCGACGCAAAAACCAATGGCTATAAAGCGGGAGATTTTTCTTACAATACCGGTAGTCTGCGCTGTCCGGTGTGCGACGGAACTGGAACGGTAAGCCTGGATGTGCAGTTTCTGCCTGATGTGGATATTCCGTGTCCGGAGTGCAAGGGTTCGCGTTATTCAAAAGCAGCATGGGGTGTGCATATAGCAAGTTCTGACAACAAACCGATATCTCTGCCAGAACTCATGGACGACGATGTGGAACAAGCTATAAAGAAGTGCGCAAACCACAAAACCGTAGCATCGCGACTCTCGACACTGAATGATCTCGGACTCGGATATCTGACTTTGGGAGAAGCCACACCGAGTCTATCGGGCGGCGAAGCACAAAGGCTTAAACTTGCAACGGAGATGGGACGTGAACAAGATGACACGCTCTTTGTCTTCGATGAGCCGACAATAGGCTTGCATCCTGCCGACGTTGGTAAACTCCTTGACGTATTTCAGCATCTTATTACGCTTGGCGCCACAATAATCGTCATTGAGCATGACCTTGACGTGATACGCAATGCCGACTATATCATCGATATGGGACCCGGTGGCGGAGAAGCAGGCGGGACGGTCGTGGCAACAGGTACGCCTGAACAAATCGCCTCCAATAGCGACAGCATAACCGGAAAGTTCGTGAAATATAAGGACGTAATTTAAACTTATATTTACAGCAGGACAACGAGCCGAATAGCAGAATTTTTCTTATCTTTGCATAGTAAACTACAATAAAAATGGGTATATTCAATCCGTTTTCAAGGAAAAAGAAAGAGACTCTCGACAAGGGACTCGAACGCACCAAGCAGGGTGTGTTCGCAAAACTCACACGCGCCATCGCAGGTAAGTCGAAAATCGACGATGAGATACTTGACAATCTCGAGGAGGTGTTTGTGACCTCGGACGTTGGCGTGGAAACCACTCTAAAAATTATCGACAGGATTCAGGCAAGGGTAGCCCGTGACAAATACGTAAGTTCGGAGGAACTGAATAATCTTCTTTGTGAGGAGATTTCAAATCTTCTTGCCGAGAATGACAATGAGGACACTGGTGGGCTTCAGGCAGACTTCACACTTGCTCCCGGCACGAAACGTCCACATGTGATAATGGTCGTGGGAGTAAACGGTGTGGGAAAAACCACCACTATCGGTAAGCTCGCCCATCAGTTGAAGAAGAGTGGAAACAAGGTGATGCTCGGTGCAGCCGATACTTTCCGCGCAGCAGCCGTAGAGCAACTTGACGTATGGGGTGAACGCGCAGGAGTGCCGGTAGTGAAACAGAAACTCGGATCGGATCCAGGTGCGGTGGCATTTGACACACTCTCGTCAGCTGTCGCCAACGATATCGATGTAGTCATCATCGACACGGCAGGACGTCTGCACAACAAGAAGGGTCTGATGGATGAACTTACCAAGATACGCAACGTGATGAACCGCGTTGTGCCCGGTGCTCCTCACGACATTCTGCTTGTACTTGATGGCTCAACGGGGCAGAATGCCTTTGAACAGGCGCGTCAGTTTGTAGCCGCCACAGAGGTAAATCAGCTTGCAGTGACTAAACTTGACGGTACAGCCAAGGGAGGTGTTGTAATCGGTATCAGCGACATGTTCAAGATTCCGGTTAAGTATATCGGTCTCGGCGAGGGCATCGACGACCTACAGGTGTTTGACAAACGAGAGTT
This sequence comes from Bacteroidales bacterium, assembly GCA_014800445.1. GTDB lineage: Bacteria > Bacteroidota > Bacteroidia > Bacteroidales > Muribaculaceae > JAFLTL01. Next base: position 29,663 of record JAAVGC010000012.1, read on the forward strand.
TGTGAAATCATTATTCGGTAAAAAAACGATTTAAAAGCATTGAAGAAGTCGGTCGGCAAACATGAGGTCGATGTCGTTACGCTCGGCTGCTCAAAAAATTTGATTGACTCGGAGCGACTGCTCGGACGTCTTGCTAAAGCTGGTATAAATGCCCGTCACAACCCGCATAAAATCGGGAGTGAAACAGTGGTGGTGAACACCTGCGGTTTCATCGGTGACGCGAAGGAGGAATCAATAGAAATGATCCTTGACCTTGTGGCGGCCAAAGAACGCGGCGAAATCAGCAAAATTGCCGTAATGGGATGCCTGTCGGAACGCTACCGTAAGGAGCTGGAAACGGAGATTCCGGAAGTTGACGGCTGGTTTGGCAAGTTTGACTGGACCGGCGTCGTGAACTGGCTTAACCCAGCAGGCAAAGAACAGACAATCAAGACGTGGGAGCGTGTGGTGACTACACTGCCTCACAATGCTTATCTGAAGATATCAGAAGGATGCAACCGCCGTTGCGCTTTCTGTGCAATACCGCTAATCACCGGACCTCACCATTCGCGGCCTTTGGAAGAGATTGAGGAGGAGGTGAAATCACTTGTGAGCAAAGGTGTGAAAGAACTTAACATCATAGCTCAAGATCTTTCAAGCTACGGACTCGACCTATACCACACCCAAAAGCTGCCTGAACTGATTGATCGCCTTGCCGACGTGAAGGGAGTGGATTGGATAAGACTTCACTATGCCTACCCGTCGCAGTTCCCGATGGAAATCATGGATGTGATGGCGCAACACGACAATGTGTGCAACTATCTTGATATAGCACTTCAACATATCAACGATGACGTGCTTGACGGTATGCGACGACACATCACATCGGCACAGACCCGCGAACTGCTTGCAATGATGCGCGAGAAAGTGCCGGGACT
>JAAVGC010000013.1 GCA_014800445.1 Bacteroidales bacterium
CTTTGAGTGGTGTCAGGGTGAGAGATGATAATGATGAGGATTGGATTATCAATTGTGCTTCGGGTGCCGAAGGAAACGGTATGGTGTTTGTTTATGGATCGACGCCTCCCACCGTTGCCGGACCGGAGATCGAACTGCCTCCCATCACAGCATCGATAAACTATGGTGATAGCCCTCTTGATATGTCGATTATTGATGCCGATATTGTGGCTGACTGGGGTAATATAACATATAAATCTTCGGATAATTCTGTTCTGAGGGTCGATGGTACGGAGCTTTATTCGGTTGGTGTCGGTACGGTGGAAATTACAGCGGTGTGCGACGGTGTCGAGTTTATCGGTGGTGGAGTGCGTCAGGTCACTGTAGGTAGCCGTAAGGTGACAGCTAAAGCTAAAAGTGCGATCATTGAGGATGATGTTACAGCACTCCCGGCCGTAGAATTTGAGGTAACGGGGCTTGTTGGCGACGATAAGCCGGAGAGTGTAGTTGCATCATGGGATTGGGATAATGCCCGTATTGAGGAGGGTGTTTATACCGTTCAGATGCCAGTGCTTATCGATAATCCGCTTTATGATGTCATAGTGGATTCCGAGGAGGGCAATCTTTATGTTGTGCGTGCGGTGACTCGTGTTGTTGCCGAGATGGATTTTGTTGCAGAGGCTCCGCAAAGTACCATGATGCTGACTTTGTCAGGGGCATGTCGCATCAGATGCGGTAAATCAGAGGTGAACGGACAAGCCGGTAACATTTCCGTGCTTATTGACGGGAGTGCAGGAACTGTGCTGTGCGATTTTCCGGAGCGCATTATTTCCATTGTTATGAGAGATGCGGGTTTGAGCCGCCTTGAGATTGGTGGAGGTGTCACTGAACTTGAGCGTCTCGATGTATCTGACAACAATNTGACTCCCGGGTCGCTTATGCTGAACAGAGATAATACTGGCAATATTGAAGTAACAGTGGGTACGCAGGAATCTATACCTATTTCAGTGACCAACGGCAATGAAGTCGCACTCGGTGACAAGTATGCCGGGGTTTCTGTAAAATGGTATGATATGGAAGGCATTGAACTCACATCGGGAATTGACTATCAGTACGCATCAGAACTTTATACGTTCCTTAGAACCATTAATGGAGTATATGCAGAGTTATCTGACGGAATTATTACCGTCACTACTACACCGGTTGATGTAATGGTTGATTCAGATGATAATAAGGATTCCGATGGCGACGATAGCTCAGACAAGGATGATAATGATAATAGTGGCGACGACAACAGTGATAACGACAATAATGGGGACAATAATGAGGGAGGAGATGAAGATGAAACAGGTAGCGGCATCACAAGTGCTAACAAGGAGCTTTCATCAGATTCACCTGATCGGCTTGTTGATGTCTATACCCTTGGTGGGGTGCTTGTAAAGCGCAATGTAATATTTTCGTCGGCAACACGCGATCTTGCTCCCGGTATCTACATAATCGGTGGCAAACTCTATCAGGTCCGATGACTATGTCGCCAATCGCTATGCTCTGATATAGTGATTTATATACTAAGTAGGTCTGATAAGAATTATTGCTGCAAAGCTGTCTGTAGGCCTTCATTGACGAGGCGACGGAAATACTTGCTGCCGACTTCTTCCTCCAACATGCTTCCTACACCGTTGAGAAACTGACGGGCGCAACCATGCTTGTCAGCATATATCATGGCATCGGTTGTCAGTTTCTTTATACCGTTGAAAAGCGTCTCGGTGAAATACACCTTCTTTTCAGTCTCTAAGGCAAGTCTTATTGCATACAGATATAGGTCGGTGACAAACTCACTCCCGGGTTCAAACGAGCTGAATTTCTTTATAAACCCCTTTATGATGCTTATACGTGCTTTCGTGCGCCGCCCATGTTTCACTCTTGAGAGTTCTTTGGCGATATGCTCCGAGTATTTATCGAACATACCCTTCGGATCGGGGTTGACGAAGAATTCAAAATACTCTCGGGTTTCTTTTCCGGAAGCGTATGCCTGAAGTATGATTTCGATAAGCTGATCCTTCTCCATCATGCGCAACTCGCGCATCAGNGTGGTCTTAGACATAANCCTGCACCTCCTTCCAACCGCGGGCGAAGTAGTCACGATCGATCTCATGCGGACGCAGAATATCGCTGTTCCACATCACGAGATCGACATCTACCGAGATTTCATGACGATCCGACGTGCGGTCGCGTCCGCATGAATCCTCGATTTCCTTAAGCAAAGGTAGTATCTCATCGGCTCTCAGTTTTGTCTCCACTATCGCCACAGCATTGATGTAAGGACATTTGCCTGAGTTTGNACCATAGGGGAGTGTTTCATAGAAATTCGACACCTCGGCAACCCTCCCTATGCGCCGGCCTATCATGTTGAGCGCAGCCATGAGATTTGTAGCACGCTTACCGGCGGTGTTACTGCCAAGTCCGAGTACCGCGCGGTTCATGCTCACAAAGGTAGGATCAGTCATTACCTGATTTTTTCGGGCGCAGAGTAATCACGGTAACTTCAGGTGTAGCACCTAACCGCATGGGCAGTCCTACAGTACCGCTTCCTATGTTCACATATAACTGATGTTTCCCTGTCTTATCTTTATAGAGTCCGCCCCATTTCGGATAACGCAGAACTGCAGGCGAGATACCGGCAACTTCCATTTGCATGGCATGTGTGTGTCCTGAAAGTGTCAGAGCNATATTGACGCTATCGTTATCACTTATAGAGTCGGTCCAATGACTGGGATTATGCGACAGAAGGATCTTCACCTTGTCATCATCCACATTAGGATAGGCGCGGCTGAGTGATCCGTAGACCGGGAAAGGCTTGTCACCGATATTCTCTACACCGATAACGGCAATAGAGTCATTGCCACGTGTGTACCATATTGTGCGGTTGCGGAGCAATCTCCACCCCATATCTCTGAACATGTCGGTCAGTTCCTCCATGTTGCTCATCTTGGCATCCANGTTGTACCACTTGAAATAATCACCGTAATCATGATTACCAAGTATTGCTATTACACCGTTCTCCGAGAATATTNTGCTTAAGGATGAAGTAAACGGCTTGAGCTCACGACTGCGGCGGTTCACAATGTCGCCGGTAAAGAACACAGCATCGGCATNNTGGTCGTTGATTGTCTTTACAAGATTTTCAACGAAACGGGTNTCTTTGCCGAATGTGCCTGTGTGCAGGTCGCTGAACTGAACGATGCGATAGCCGTCAAATGACTCCGGCAATCCTTCGATTTCCACCGTAACCTCGTTCACATCTATCTGAAAACGATTGTAGAGGGCACCCCACCACATTGCAATGAAAAGCACGTATGCAGCCGCAATACCGGTCCGGCTTGACCATTTGCACCGTTTGCGCCCGAAAAGACGCGGGATGCGGCCCAAAAGATCAAAAATAAGATATACAATCTGTGGGAATGTAAAGGTCATAACCACAAACAGCATCCAGTTCAGTTTGAGAAGCGACTCATCGTCACCTGAGCGATAGGGACGTGTCACGGCCACTACCGCCACAGCCGTCACAGCCACAACAAGTGCAAGCCAGATGTAGCGCGCAACTTTAATACCGGGGTGGCGCTTGCGCAGTATATTAAAAATCCATACACCGATACCGAGATTTGCTACAATCCANATTATCATCGGCACAATGGGGAGTCTCATGTTGCTTGGTTTTGTTGTTTGCGGTCAAGTCNTATGNGCTTTACGCCATCTGACTCGAAATCAGTTTATTTTTCAGGGGGTTTGCATACATTACCCACATCTTTTCAAGCATGAACTTGCGGTCATCTTCTCCGAAGCTTGCGTAATCCTCAAGCTTCTCAAGCTGACGCTGCCAGTAAGCATCGGCAGCCTGAGCTTCGGCATCGCTGTAGTGATCCTGCCACTCATGNCCACCGNTAAGACGGTCATAAGCTACGAAATTGATAGGGAAGATNTGNTAGCCGCGGTGTATCTCCTTATTGATAATCGCACATGCTTTCTGCACCACTTCCGTACGGTTGGCTTCGGGATTGACAACCTCTTTGAGTGAGTCATTGATGCACTTTCCNATGCTGAAATTCACACGCCCTTTCTGACCCAGCAATCCGGTCTCCATGCTTAGAAGATCATCACGCTGACTCTTGTGGAATTCCGGATCCTTCTCNCGCAGGAGAAACTCCCGTGCCTTCAGGTAATCATTCGGNTCAAACTCATAGGTGATCGACACCGGAGTGATGTTTATTTCAAGCAGTCGTTCGCAGGCACTTCCTTCGCCGGCATAGTCAAGCATTTTTATCACACTCTCCTGAGTGTTGTCGCTGGAGTCCTTGGCACGTCCCTCACGCTGCGCTATCCATACCGATTGCTTCTTCTCGGTTATGCAGTAGTGTATGTATTCCGAAAGATGCTTGGCTGCCTCGAGAGCTTCATGAGTTCCCTTCAGTCCGCGACGTACTATGAAACTCTTATTGAGCCTCACAAGATCCTCAATCCAGCTATAGATAAGCAGATTGTTGCCGATGGCTATCTCTGATGTCGTCAATCCGGCTCTGATGAGACAGAGGTTGAGGAATGCAGAGTCAAGCACGATGTCACGNTGGTTGGTGATAAATGTGCGTGGACTCTTGTCCATGATGCTCTCNATTCCTTCGCAACTCAGTCCCGAAGTGTATTTGTCGGCCAGCATCTCAAGAAAAGGATGCATTATCTTCAACTGAAGCTCCTCTTTCCCTTTGATACTTGCAAATTTCTTTGCAAATTCCTCGTAATCAGTGTCGGGGAGAACCCAGCGAACAGCATGTTCGAATCCCGGTTCTTTCACCAGAGCTGTCACTTTCTCGGGAAATTGCTCGTCTTCGATCGGGGCTATATCGTTAAACTCTTCCTTGATCATAATTTCTTGTGACCGGTCGGCCGGATCTATATGATTTAATTTATATACTGTTGTTAGAACTTTGTGAAAGCAGTCTCATCACAGGCATGCACCTGAATTTCGACATGCAAATTTAGGAAATTAACTATACTCGGTGATTAAAACAATGTTAAATTAGGCATCAGTCAAATGCACCTGAAATAGATTCCTCTACCACTTCCTCTGGCTCCTCGCTTACGGCACCATACCACGTGCGTTCACATAGGTCAAACGGTGCTGAAGGGAATTTCACGTCCTGTGAGTAGGGGAGCGACGGGTCGCCATAGACCTTCTTCATGTAAAGTCCGTAGATCGGTAGTGCCATAGCTGCACCCTGACCGTTGGCCATGTTGTTGAAGTGGATATAGCGCTCTTCGCCACCTACCCACACACCCGATACAAGTTCAGGAGTGAAGCCCATGAACCAGCCGTCGGAGTTGGAGTTGGTGGTTCCGGTTTTACCTCCCATATTGGCGGTGATGTTGTAAGGCGCGCGACGCAGACGGTTACCCGTTCCTCCGTCGACCACATTCTGTAATATCGAATTGATCTTATACCATGCGTCCTCCGAGATAACCTCAGTGTGGGTGGAAGTAAAGTCAGAGATTGGATTACCCGACGAGTCGGTAATAGAGGTGACAAAGATTGGTTGAGCGCGCATTCCCTTGTTGGCGAATGCCGAGTAAGCTCCTACCATTTCCTTAACCGATACCTCGCACGAACCGAGACAGAGTGAGATCACCGGGTCGATGTGATTAGTGATACCGAAGTTATGCATGTTTCTCACGAGCTGAGCCGGCGAGAGCTGGCTCATCAGGCGTGCTGAAATCCAGTTGTTGGAATTGGTGAGTGCCCAACGCAGATCTACCATTTCGCCTACACGGGCAGTGCCAGAATTTCGAGGTGACCATGGACGTCCAAGTTCATCCACGATAGTAGGTTGTTCGTTCAGGAATTCATCGCAGGGGGTGAATCCTTCCTCCATCGCGTAGGTGTAGAGGAATGGTTTGATGGTCGATCCTATCTGTCGGCGTCCGGTCGATACCATGTCATACTGGAAGAAGTTGAAATTCGGACCACCAACGTATGCTTTTACGTGGCCGTTCTTTGGATCCATCGACATGAAACCGGTTCTCAGGAAGTGCTTGGTATAGAGTATCGAGTCAAGCGGAGTCATTACCGTATCGATAACACCATCGTAACTGAATGCACGCATATCCACCGGTGTCTTGAATGCTTTGTCGATTTCAGCATCTGAGGCACCCGCTTTCTTCATCAGACGATAGCGGTCGGTCTGTTTCACGGCACGCTCTATCATGCTCTTGATAGCCTCGGCTGAGACCTCCTCACGGTTGGTCGAGTATGGGGCGGATGCAACACCTTTTTTTT
>JAAVGC010000014.1 GCA_014800445.1 Bacteroidales bacterium
GGACAATTATATCGGTGATACATTTCATGGTCACTTGGTTGATTATAAAGGTAAGCCGATAAGAGGTGCGGTGGTTTATACGACCGATCCTTTTGATTACGTAAAATCCAACAGCGAGGGAAAATTCCTGATTGATAATATTGTCGAGACTGATACTATTCATGTCAAGCATGACGGCTATATCCATGACATAGCGATGGATGGCAGCAAGGGGATGTTTATAAAGATCATGCGCAACACCGGTCGCAGAGTGGACAGTGAACTTATAAATACAGGAGCGGGATTGGTGGATGCCCGATATTATAATGGACCGCGTTCAGTGATCACAGCTGAGGAGCTTGAAAAAACAGGGACACAGGATCTNTTAGAAGCGATGAAGATGATGCGTAGTGTGACAATTGGTGAAACAGATGAGGGAGAACGNTTTTTATCATTAAGGTTAGGAGCTTCTCCGNTATGGATTGTTGANGGTGTCAGGATGNCGAGAATGCCGGATATTACTGTCATGGAAGTAAAAAAGATTGAGATTTTATATGACGGTTCAATGTATGGCGTAGGAGCATGGGGTGGTGTGGTTAATGTTACNACCAAGGGGAGCGATTTTTAATNCTGTNGNGGCCTGACAGGTGCGGTNATGACAGAGATCGCGTGCGCTCACGCTGATAGTCAGGAGGACGAATGANCCGTGCNTCCCTACTTTGATGGGCGTGNTTTNGCGCGGNNCTACTCTTCAGATAGATGTCCGAACTATAACGAATGTGGGGATGATTGCAAATTGCATNGGATCTGTTTTTATGAATGGATGTAATGGTGTAAATTTGTAGTTATGGAAAATGAATTTGATTCCGGACTACTTGAATCGGCTGTGACAGAACTTTCACGTCTGCCCGGAGTGGGNCGAAAGACTGCGCTGAGACTGGCGCTTCATTTACTCCGACAGGATGAAAGTGTCGGGGTNGCTCTGGGTGAATCGCTTATAAATTTGTGTACGGGAATAAAATATTGCGNAACGTGCCATAACATATCGGAGGATGAGGAATGCCCTATATGTGCCAATCCGATGCGNGATCACCGNACAGTGTGTGTGGTNGAATCGGTGAAGGATGTGATGGCAATGGAGAATACNCGNCANTATCAGGGCGTGTATCATGTTTTGGGTGGTCTGATNTCNCCGATNGACGGTGTGGGGCCTGACCAGTTGCAGATCGATTCGCTTGTGGAGCGTGTGAAGGGTGGAGAGATTGATGAGGTCATAATGGCTCTAAGCGCGACAATGGAAGGTGAAACNACGGGATTCTATATTTTCCGTCGACTTGGAAGTACGGATGTGAAGGTAACGCAACTTGCACGCGGGTTGGCTGTGGGTAATGACCTGGAATACACCGATGAGATCACTCTCGGACGTTCGCTCATGGGGCGCACTCTTTTCAGTGATTCTATGTGATTATGGCAGAGATAANACTTCGCGCTCCAGAGCCTGAGGANGTGGATCGACTTTATATATGGGAAAATGATCCTGAGGGAGGACTTCATGGTCATTGGGCTCATGCACCGCTATCGCGTTTCCAGATATGGGAGTATGTAAACAATTATGACGCAGATCCCTCCACAAGCGGGGCGGTGAGGATGATGATAGAGTCTGGCGCAGAAACGCTTGGTACGGTGGATCTATATGATATTGATTTATATAACCGCCGGGCGTCGGTGGGTATATACATAGATCATAACTGCCGTGGGAAGGGTATAGGAAGTAGCGCGATCGATGCTATCGAGACGTATGCCGCCGATATGCTCGGGCTTCACACGCTTTTGGCTTACTGCGTGTGTGAGAATTCTCTGAGTTGTCACGTGTTTGAGTCGCACGGTTTCATGCCGGCGGGTATACTTAAAGACAATGTGAGGATTGGACGGCGCTACTGTGATGTGGAGATACTGCTGAAAGTTTTATAAATTGTGTGCAGCAGCTTGATAGTCATGGCGTNAGAACGAGTCGTGCATACCTGCTTTCTGATTTATGGCGCAGTTTCGTACAAGTAAGTTCTAATAATTCTGTTTACGGGTTGTGAAACGTGAGAGCATAACCGAAAGTATTTCGTGCTGAATTGTGGAGTGTGAAAGATAATTTACGATCAGGTAGGCTACAACAGCCACAATTGCCTGAAGCGGGAACATTATCCATGGAGTCAGGGATGTGTGAAGGAGGATTATTGCCGGTATCACTGCAATAATGGAGCAAATGAAAGAGGGGAGTGCGTCGGCAAGGAATGACCGTACAGTTGTCCGGGCTGTGTCGGCAGATAAAACGAGGGTATAGCCCCATGCAATAACGGAGGCAAGNATTTGTCCGGCAAGCATGATCTGTAGTCCAGCAAAGGGGAAACCTTCGAGTTNATATTTTAAGAATGGCANGGTTATGATCAGAGCTATAAAGGCGGTGACGTCACGGATGATCTCGACTTTGACTATGAGTGCGGCACGTCCACGCGCCACGATATAGTTGTTGTAGGAGGTGGTGATGAGGTAAAAGATGCCCCGCACGAGCAAAAGCTGGAAAAGAGGTACTGCATCGTCCCATTTAGGTCCGAAAAGNGCATGGAAGAGCGGTAATGCCATGACAGATAAGAAAATCATAGCCGGGAATGTCACATAGGCAGTGAAGCGGTTAAGTCGGTGGGATATAGTGATGAAACGCTCGGGCTGATCCTGTGCCTCAGAAAGAGCCGGCATGAACGATGACTGAAAAACCTGTACGAGCGACATTATGCCCATCTTGCTCCATTTATCCGCCTGGGTNTAGCATCCGAGAGNTGTCATGCCCACCCGGTTGCCTATGATAAAAGAATAAATATTCTGGAAAAGGGTATTGAGGAATGAGGTGAACAGCATTGAGCCACCAATGGCAAAAAAACTGCGCAGAGCCTGCCACGACATGCGCAACATGGGGCTCCATTTTCCCGCATACCAGAGCAGTATGCTTTTTACTGTGCCGAGGGCTATGGTCTGCCATACAAGGGCCCATGCTCCATAACCTGCAAATGCACACAAGATACCCACAATAGCCCCGGCAATAAGCCCTCCGGCATTTGCCATGGCAACGGGGCGTAGATTCAGCTGTTTGTTGAAGCGATTGGCCGGGACAAGTGCAGTNGCGTTGATGATGAAGGAGAGGAACATGACTCTTGCGAGNGGAATNAGCCGTTGTTCTCCTCCATACCAGTCGGCTATGAGCGGTGAGGCNAAGTATAGGATTATATAGATNAAAATGGCAATCANGATGTTGAACCACAGCACACTGCTGTAGTCNAGACGCGTGGGNGNNTTGCGCTGCATGAGNGCAGGCATGAAACCACTGTCGACCAACAGTGAAGCAAACGCCTGAAAGACAAGTATCGCGCCTACAAGTGCAAAATCTTCGACAGATAGGAGACGGGCGAGTATAATACCTGTNACGCCATAGAGGAGCTGTGTGCCCACGCGGTCAAAGATGTTCCACTTGACGGAGNGTGCCGTCAGGGTCTTCATGTCGGATTTTACCGAGGTCATTTAGANTCGATCGGTACGAGTTTTATGCCGGCACTTTTGCTTTTGATTTCAGTCGGGGTGCCTGTGTAGAGTATTGTACCTGATCCGGCNCCTGTNACAGAAAGTACACCAGAAACATTGCAGTCTATATTTCCGGTGCCGAAGAGGGTGCATTTAATATCCTTTGCAACAAGGTCGCCAGCTGATATGGCACCAGTGCCAGTGCAGTTGAGTTTGGCAAGCTCACAGGAGCCGTTGACAGTCACAGCCCCGTGGCCGNGCTTTGTTGATATTTCAACNNGATTCGCCGTGATGTCGCGTACGGATATCGTTCCGTTGCCAGTTTGCTTTGCCTTGAATACCGGGCANGAGTTNANNCCGAGNACNCGNACGGCGGANTCACCTTCATTCTCNACCGAGACAAGCTGACGTGAGCGCACGGTGACACGTCCGATCTTCCCGTCGAAATTACGCGGCTCGAGTGATATTGTGAGTTTTCCTTTTGTGGTAAGATCAAATGTGAGGGCTTCAGTAAGCTCTTTAGTACCGGTGAANGTNATGAGACCACTTGAATCGTTGCTGCAAACGTAGTCGACGGGTATGCCATGACGAATGCGCAACTGCGTAAATTCTCCAAGAGTGACTGAATAAGGGGCTTCGGTNGACTGCCCGTAGACGGTTGCAANCGAAATCACGAGCATGAGGAGGAGATATATTCTTTTCATGATTGTAAAGTTTCCTGAACGTGAGAGATAATATCAAGTAATGAATCGAGNGTGTTGGCCTGAAGCATGGCTATGCGTGTCGGCCGGAATGACGGAATACCCTTGAAAACNGGTGAAGCGGCAAGATGGCGGCGTATGTGAAGAATGCCTCGGTACTCGTCNATGCGTGAGACGCTNTCGGTAATCTGACGTCGCAGCAGGTCAAACCGTCCGGCGAGATCGGGTACGTGGATGTTTCTTTCGGGGTGTACAGCTTCCTGAATTTCGGAGAAAATCCANGGAGCGCCTATGGATGCGCGTCCGACGAGGATTCCATCGACACCGTAGCGATTGAACGCTTCCAACGCTTTTTCAGGTGAAGTGATATCGCCGTTGCCTATAACGGGAATGTGCAGACGCGGGTTATCCTTGACGCGTGCAATCTCTTCCCAGTCGGCCTCGCCGGTGTACATCTGCGAGCGTGTGCGTCCGTGGACAGTGAGTGCCTGTATGCCGCAATCCTGTAGCTGCTCGGCAAGTTCAACTATAATCTTGCTGTTGCAGTCCCATCCGAGCCTGGTTTTGACTGTCACCGGGAGATCGACAGCATTAACCACTGCGCGGGTAATCTCAAGCATTTTCGGCACATCACGCAATAATCCGGCTCCGGCACCCTTGCCGGCTACCTTCTTGACGGGACAACCGAAATTGATGTCGATAAAGTCGGGACGGGCTTCAGCAGCCATGCGTGCGGCTTCTGCCATAGGTTCGGGTTCGCGTCCGTAGATCTGTATGGCAGCCGGGCGCTCTGCTCCGTTGATCGACAATTTGCGTAGCGTTGACGGGATGTTGCGTACAAGGGCCTCGGCCGATACAAACTCGGTGTAGACCATGTCGGCTCCCTGCTCACGGCAAATCAGGCGGAAAGAGGGATCGGTAACGTCCTCCATCGGGGCAAGACCGACAGGGCGGTCTCCGAGATCGATGTTTCCTATTTTCATTGTTCAGCTTATGGCTTGTCAGTTAGAAGAATTGCGCCTGAACATGGCAAGACATACCGCACATGCAGTTGCAACATTGAGTGATTCAACATGATCGGCGGGAGCGAAAGAGGGAATTGTGAGCCGCCGGCTTACGAGTCTTTCAATTTCCGGAGAGATGCCGTTACCCTCATTTCCGAGTACGAGCATAGCTCCCGAGGCGGGGAGTGGTGAGTGCAGAATGTCGTCGCCCTGCATGAATGTACCGCACACCGGCACATCGCAGCCTATCAATTCGGTGATAAGTTCAGGGAGACTGACGCGATGAACCGCAACACGCCCGAGCGCACCCATGGAGGATTGCACAACCTTGGGCGAGTAGCAATCGACTGTGCCTGTGGAGCAGAAGAGATGACGAACTCCCCACCAATCACACAGGCGGATGATGGTGCCGAGATTGCCCGGATCCTGAACCGAGTCAAGAGCGACAGTGAGCTGTGATGAAAGTTCACTGACCGAAGGGACGGGAGTTTCAGGAATTGCAAATGCGGCAATGAGGGGCTGCGGAGTTGAAAGTGTGGATATGCGGTCGATGTCGGCTTTCTTTGCGACATACTGATCGACACCTGATGCGACAGGAAAATCGGGATGCTCGCCCCACCAGGCCGCTGTAGCAACGATTTCACGCATTGCCCCCGGCATTGCCAAGTTCATCTCGGTTACAGCTCTGATTCCTTCAACGAGAAAAAGCCCGGTGGCTTTGCGTCCCTTTCCGGCGGATAATGTTGCAAGCTGTTTGCGATGGTTGACGGTCAGCTCGTTCATTTGGATTCTTTCTTAAGTGTGATGAGCAGAACAACGGTGAGAACAATGCTAAGTGCTATTGCTATCATTGAGGTTGTGGATGTGAAAGGATCAGATCCAATCGAGTCAATGGCGCATCCTTGTCCGGAACGCTCCTCAATCCATTTTGAGACAACTACAATGGAATTGTTGACGGCATGAACTATTATCGGAATCCACAGGCAGCGCGTCCACCACACAAGATAGCCGAAGTATGCTCCGAGAATCATGCGTGGCACGAAGCCAAAGAACTGGAAATGCACGGCACTGAAGATAAAAGCGGCAAGCCATACGGCAACATGCGGATTCATGCGTGTAAGNGTCAGGAGCTTCTGCAATGCACCACGGAAGAAAAGCTCCTCGGACAGTCCGGCGAGCACACCGACAATGAGAATCGAGAGAATAAGTGAGTATACCGATGAGGAAGAGAGGATTGAATCGAAGGTCGAACCGGCCGCATCCTCAAGTGAGCGCAGATGTGCCTCGAGCTCGGAGTAGGCCGCCGGGAGATGGATATTCTCATTCCATGCCACAATGCAGTTGAGAAGCGGAAATGCGGCCAATAGTGTAGCTATGGCAAGAAGAAGCAGTGAAGGACGTGGGGCGTTGTCTATATCGAGAAACTTTGCAGGAAGCCGCGTCATTATGACCGCAGTGGCTACGGCAGGGATGATAAAAACAAACACATCCTGAATCACAATGGATATGCGCATCGCGGCTCCGCTTTTCTCCATGGCAGTTCCGGCTGCTGTCATGTGCGTTATGAGGAAAGAGACAATAACCGAAGTAATGACTGAACAGAAAATGAAAATACAGGCGAGTAGAGCTATGCCTTTTACGGGGCTGATATTGGTGCTCTGCGGACTGTTATTTTTTCTTATCATAAAGTAAAAACGGGTTGGTGAGTTGATTGTAGGCGGTGGTGAAATATCCTGATGCGTCGCGTATGTGGATCAGTTCANGGATNGGGGCAACTGTTTTACGTGACAACTGCACAAGTGCGAGCGACGGAGCTTTTCCCTCACGAGCCGAGATGTGGGCGACGCGCGAGATGAAGAGAGAGGCAAGAGTNGCCGGNAGGGGAAGCTGATCAANATGGTCGAACGGAATCACGATAGCCAAAGTTCCATCAGGGGAGAGGATACGACCGGCAATGGAAATTATTGTGGCAGCACTGAGTGAACCTATGTGCCGGGCGTCGGCCCGGGATGCGTCGGGGGAGCGGAGTGTTTCGCTGAAGTANGGCGGATTGCATATAATCATGTCAACCNTCGNGNGNTGTGACGCTACCCAGTCNTTGATGTCGGCACATGCCACATGAAGTCGTGATCGCCACGGGGAACTACGGAAATTATCATCGGATTCAACGCATGCGTCGGGGTTGTTGTCGATGGCGGTAATGTCGGCATCGGGGAAACGCTGGGCGCACATGAGGGCAAGTATTCCGCATCCGCATCCGGCATCGAGGATGGTGCGTGGTGTCGACCGGTGCTCCACCCATGCTCCGAGCAGAAGNCTGTCGGTTGTGAGCTTCATACCACTTGCGCCATGTTTCAACTCAAATTGCTTAAACCGGAACACTGACTGCATGGNGTNGAAGCTTATTACTCAAATTTCTTGCGATAGAATACAAATTCGCGTCCGAGATATTTCTCTCGTACAACGGGATTGACAGACAATTCCTCACTTGTGCCCTGGAAAAGTATCTTGCCTTCGAAAAGCAGATAGGCGCGATCGGTGATGCGTAGTGTCTCCTGCGCGTTGTGGTCGGTGATGAGGATNCCTATGTTTTTTTTCTTGAGGTTGTAGACAACTCCCTGAATTTCCTCGACGTTGATTGGGTCGACCCCGGCAAATGGCTCGTCGAGCATGATGAAGTCGGGGCTTATNGCNAGACAGCGGGCTATCTCGGTGCGTCGGCGCTCACCTCCNGAGAGGCGTTCACCAAGATTCTTGCGCACATGCCCGAGATTGAACTCATCGATCAGGCTGTCGAGCTTGTCACGCTGCTCAGCCGGAGTAAGATTGGTCATCTGCAAGACGGCTTTCAGATTGTCCTCAACTGAGAGCTTGCGGAACACCGATGCCTCCTGGGCAAGATATCCTATGCCGTTCTGGGCACGTTTGTAGATGGGGTATTTGGTGATGTTGAGATCGTCGATAAAGATCTGCCCCTCATTGGGGGTTATGAGTCCNACGGTCATGTAGAATGTGGTTGTCTTACCGGCACCATTGGGTCCCAGCAGTCCGACAATCTCTCCCTGACGGACATTTATAGAGACGTGGTTGACGACTGTGCGCTGGCCATATTTCTTGACAAGATTTTCAGTGCGCAGAACACGCCGTTGATCCATGGGTTCACGGTCATTGACGGGATCGGGTGTGACTCCGGTTAAAGGCGAATCATTAGGCACAAAATCAGGTGCTGCAATGTCGGCTTTATTTTCCATTGAGTCTTTTACGTTGTAGATAAGTCCCATATTCAGTTAATGAGGTGATTAACTTCATTGCTTGCACACACCTGAACGGCGGAGACGAGCTTCGATGAAGTCAGTTAAAAGGCCAATAGCCACTTTGTTGGTGCCTCCCTGCGGTATGATGAGATCGGCAAACCGCTTTGACGGTTCAATGTACTGGCAATGCATGGGCTTGAGCACGCGCTCATACCGATCTATGACCATCTGCGGTGTGCGCCCACGCTCTATACAATCGCGTGAGATAACGCGAATGAGCCGGTCATCGGCGTCGGCATCGACAAAGCACTTTATATCCATCATGTCGCGGAGAACCGGATCACAAAGGACAAGAATCCCCTCGACAATGACAACATCACGCGGATGCACCGTCACGGTTTCTTTCTGGCGTGTGCAAGTGAGGTAGGAATAAGTGGGCATCTCGATAGTTTTGCCTTCGCTTAATTGCTTAAGTTGCTCTACAAGGAGCGACCACTCGATTGTTTTTGGCTCGTCGAAGTTTATTTTCTGACGTTCTTCAGGCTTGAGGTGACTGAGGTCCTTATAATAGTTGTCCTGAGGCAATACGGCCACTTCACCAGGGGGTAGAGCCCTGATTATACGATCAACTACAGTTGTTTTTCCTGATCCTGTGCCTCCGGCGATACCGATGATGAGCATAAGAAAAATTGGGTTTTATTGCGCTTTATCTCCACAAAACTACATAAAATCGGGATGATAGTCAAATTTTCATTACCTTTGCTTCGGATAACTGTGAAAAGTATATTCTATGATTCTGAATAAATGGCTTGCCAGCACAGGCAAGTATTGCATGTTTATGGGTCGGACATTCACGCTGCCAGATAGATGGGGCGTTTTCGGCCAGCGGTGTGTAGCGGAGGTGTCGAAGCTTGGTGTCGACTCCATTCCGCTCGTGATCATCATATCACTCTTTATCGGTGCTGTAATCGCAATACAGATGCAGCTCAACATGTCGTCGCCACTTATGCCGGCCTATACGGTGGGACTCGCTACGCGAGACATTGTGCTGCTTGAGTTCTCCAACTCCATACTGTGCCTGATTCTTGCCGGTANGGTGGGTAGTAATATCGCNTCGGAGATCGGCACAATGCGAGTGACCGAGCAGATCGACGCACTTGAGATAATGGGTGTGAATTCATGTAATTATNTGGTGCTTCCGAAAATACTTGCATTNCTGTTCTTTATGCCTATCCTTGTGGTGTTNTGCATGGGTACGGCATTTATAGGCGGATTACTTGTGGCTATTTTCACAGATCTGATTTCGGTGTCGCGNTACACCTATGGTCTTCAGGCTTTGTTTCAGGAGTGGTATGTGTGGTATGGCCTGATCAAGTCATTTTTCTTCGCATTCATCATTGCGTCGGTGGCAAGCTACTTCGGCTATTATGTGAAGGGTGGTGCGCTTGAGGTGGGTAAGGCGAGCACCGACTCGGTTGTGACGAGCTCAATTCTCATTCTGTTGTTTGACGTAATACTGACAAAACTTCTGTTGCAATGATTGAAGTTGTCGACATATCAAAATCGTTTGATGGGAAGCAGATTCTCAAGAACGTGAGCGCCCGTTTCGAGACGGGTAAGACTAATCTTATCATCGGCCAAAGCGGATCGGGNAAAACGGTACTGATGAAATCGGTTGTAGGACTTCTGCGNCCCGACAGAGGGCAGATACTCTATGATGGCCGCGACACGCTNAAGATGGATGCCAAGCAGATCAANGCTCTGCGTCAGGAAATAGGGATGCTTTTTCAGGGGTCGGCNCTGTTTGACTCGGAAACCGTGCTCGGCAATGTGATGTTTCCGCTTGTGATGTTCGGTGAAATGAGCCGTGCGGAGATGAAGGAGCGTGCGATGTTCTGTATCGAGCGAGTGAATCTGGTCGGTGCTGAAAACAAATATCCGTCGGAGATCTCGGGAGGTATGCAGAAACGTGTGGCNATCGCACGCGCGATAGCNTTGAATCCGAAATATCTTTTCTGCGATGAGCCGAACTCAGGTCTTGACCCCAAAACGTCGATAGTGATAGACGAACTTCTGAGNGATATAACTCATGAGTACAACATCACAACTGTGATCAATACACATGACATGAACTCGGTGCTCGGTATCGGTGAGAACATNGTGTTTCTCAACAAAGGACACCGCGAATGGGTNGGAGACAAGAAAAAGATATTCACCACGGCTAATGAGGCACTGAATGAATTTGTATTTGCCACTCGCCTGTTCCAGGAAGTGAAGGATCATATCGTGGCTTCGGCACGACCTATGGATTAAAAAAGGTTATGAATTACAAGGATATAGTTGAATCAGAATATTGGACTAATAGAGCTACGGAACGGCGCTTTACTGATCGTGAAGTGCCTCAGGATCTTATTGCTGAGCTTGTGGAGAAGGCCGCTCATGCACCCACAACCGGAGGNATGCAGCTCTANAGTGTGATTGTCACCCGCGAGGCCTCACTTAAAAAGGAACTTGCGGCAGCTCACTTCAATCAGCCGGCAGCNACCGGTCATGGCATATTCCTGACTTTTGTTGCTGATTTCAACCGATTCAACCAATGGTGTGAGCANCGTGACGCCAAGCCTGGTTTCGGNAATTTTGANAGTTTCACAGCAGCTTTGCTTGACGCGGTNATTTTCGCACAGCAATTCAACACTCTCGCTGAACTTGCCGGNCTCGGATGCGTGTATCTGGGCACGACAACCTACACCGCATCGAAGATCGGGGAGATTCTGGAGNTGCCACGCCTGACGGTGCCAGTGGTGACCCTTGCCGTGGGTTGGCCAGCAGGTAAGTCGGAAGGNGCGGAGCGTTTAGCTCCGGCGGCATTGATTCACGCAGAGAAGTATCATGCCTATAGCGCCGCAGACATAGACCGAATATACAGCGAGAAGGAATCTTTGTCAGTAAATAAAACTTTTACCGAGGAAAACGGTAAGCCGTCGTTGGCTCATGTGTTCACGGAAGTGCGTTATCCTGAGGCTAATGCGGTTAAATTTTCAGAGGATTTCTATAACTATATTTCACAGCAGGGTTTCATCTGGCCTGAAAAAAATGNAAAAAAGTGAAATCTGCTGAGAAAAAAGCTGTATATTTGTGGCTTGAAAGACTTTTGGTGAACTACCATGCGGAATAAACTTGGGCTTAATGCCTTGAAAATATTGATTTTGTGCTTGATNCTTCCTGCTCTTACCGGATGTGGGGAATATCAGCGTGTGCTGAAAAGTAAGGATCCTGACGAGAAATTCGAGTATGCCAAACGTGCCTTTGAAGAAGGAAAATACGCTCAGTCATACACGCTTCTCAATGATGTGGTGACAATGCTCAAAGGCTCTGAAAAAGGTGAAGAGGCTCTGTATCTTCTTGGTCTGAGCTACTACGAGAACAAAGAGTATCTGGACGCAGCCACCTTTTTCCAGACCTACTATTCACGTTTCCCGAAAGGGAAGTACACNGAGCTTGCGAGATTTTACGCCGGCTATGGTTATTACCTTGACTCACCTGAGGCGCAGCTTGACCAGTCGGGNACNATGAAAGCTATCGATGAACTTCAGGCATTCCTNGATTATTTCCCTCGCAGTGACAAA
Source organism: Bacteroidales bacterium (assembly GCA_014800445.1). GTDB lineage: Bacteria > Bacteroidota > Bacteroidia > Bacteroidales > Muribaculaceae > JAFLTL01. Next base: position 12,129 of record JAAVGC010000014.1, read on the forward strand.
GTCACTATCGCACAGAATGCGATATTTGAACTCCAGGATAAGNTGACACTCAAGGAGCTTCAGAATGCCCAGCTNTACTACAACATGGGCATATATCGAGGTAACAACTACGAGAGTGCTATCATCGTGGCTCAGAATGCCATAAAAGAATATCCCTACTCTAAATACAAAGAGGAACTTGAAATGCTCATACTCAAGGCCCGCTATCAGGAGGCTTCAATGAGTGTGGACGAACGCAAGGGNGATCGTTTCAGAGATGTTGTGGATGAATATTACAGTTTCATCAATAACTACCCTGAGAGTCCTTTCCGTGAGGAGGCCGACAATATCTACAAGATTGCGTCGCGGCATGCGTCGAAGGACTGATGAGATCCGCTATCACAGAATCTACAGAACCGAACAGAATATAGTTCATACCATCGTAATGGATTACAGAAAGACAAACGCCCCGCTCACGACGGTCACCCGTGACATGATTGAGCTTTCAGCCGATACCGGCAATGTGTATGAGACCGTATGCATCATTGCAAAACGCGCCAACCAGATCGCTGCTGAAATGAAGCATGATCTGGAGCAGAAACTTCAGGAGTTCGCTTCGCTTAACGACAACCTTGAAGAGGTGTCGGAAAACCGCGAGCAGATTGAAATTTCGCGCTATTATGAGAAGCTTCCGAAACCGACTCTGATCGCAGCTGAGGAATACAAGGAAGGTAAAGTTTATTTCCGTCTGCCCGAGCAGAAAGGACAAAACTAATCCTCATCAAGCGCAGTGGCAATAAATTGCGAAATATTATTGCCATATCAGAAATAAACGCTAACTTTGCATCGCTTTTGGCTGAGCCGGGACGGCCGCGATCTTGTTCCGGAATCGTCAAAGCGTAGAAACATAAATAACTAACTTACTAAATTCCCTGGAAATGGCACTGAATCCTGAAGAAAAGACCGCCATCTTCGAGAAGTACGGAAAGAGCAAGACTGATACAGGGTCCGCTGAGGCACAGATCGCGCTCTTCTCTACCCGTATTGCTCACCTGACTGCTCACCTGAAGCAGAATCACAAAGATTATGTGACAGCCCGTACTCTTAAGATGCTCGTAGGTAAGCGTCGTCGCCTGCTGGATTACCTGATCCGCACCGACATCGAGCGCTACCGTGCAATCATCGCTCAGAAAGAGCTCGGCATCCGCAAATAATTGCAGGATAAAGAAAAATGATGAAGGACACCTCCGGCTTCGGGGGTGTCTTTTTTTGATGGACGGAAGGTTTATTAAATGTGGTTCAAATAAGGTTGCTTATTTCATATAGGCTGGTGGAGTTGGTGAAGTGTAAGCCGCACGCTATGCGTGCTCGGTAGGGTGGAGTGTTGCATGGCCGCGCCCTGA
>JAAVGC010000015.1 GCA_014800445.1 Bacteroidales bacterium
TGGTGCCATCGTAAACTACACGACCATCTGTGATGGTAGCCTGATACTCATCATCACTACCCTTGAGATACTCGTCAGTGTAGCCGTTGCAGCTGAATGTCGAATTCTCAACGTCAACTGTAACTTTTACTTTGGTTGACCAGAAGTTCTGCAGATCATCAATCCACATCTCATTGGTGTTGGCAACAGTATTGTAGGTTATGAGATCGATGGTTCCTACAAGATTCTCGGCAATAACATTACCGCTTGCGTCAACCTCGTCAACTGTCACCTTCCATTCACCGGCGAGCTCCACAACATCAGTGTAGAAAACCTCCTCAGTGCCGCATGATGTAAAGAGCAGAGCTCCTATGAATGCGAAAAGCGTAAGTATTTTTTTCATTAGAAATCCTTTCTGATCATGTTAACACGGAATATCATGTTGTTATCGGTATACGACGTAGACCACGACAACGTACCGGTTGCAGCATCAAACCTGCCATCGGTAAAATCATTGACTGAGTCACCCCAACCGATCAGGTGAGCTTTNTCGAGGGTAACGGTGCCATCGGCAGCAATCGTAATTTCACCCTGCATGGCATAATTAAAGCCATAACCTGCACGATAATAGTACCATCCGCCAAAAATATCATCTACATAATAGGTGCCGTCACCATTACCGATTACCTGAATNTGATAACCTCCATAGTAGACTTCACCGTTGTAGTCACGGTAGCTGTCAGGCTGTACCTCATAGATACCCGAAGCCTTGTCACCTTCGGCAATCACCATCACGTAGCGGGTGGCGTTGGCCGAGTAGCCGTACTCGTTGTAGATGGCGTAGTCAACCTCATAGAGTCCGGGCTTGGAGTTGTTGATATTGTTGGTTACAACAACTTCTCCGTTTGCCTCTTCACCGTCCTTCATGGCTGTGAAGCCGGGATCGACAAAGGTGGCACCCTCCGTGAGATACATGTACTCTTCACCCTCAAGCTCGATCGAAGGATAGTACATGATTGTCGGATCTGGCTCGTCGTCCTTCGAGCAGCTCCAGAGGCTGCTTGCGACAACTGCGCCGGCCAGCAATTTTATATACTTGTTCATTTGTGTTTTCTTATTGAGGGTTTGTATTTACTCTGCCCAGAACACCGGTACAAGGTCACCCTTGTTGGCGGGAGTGTTGCTGTTGCGGGCGGCAGCGTCCGACGGATAGGGGAAGCGCTGGAGCAGTTTGTTATCACCCACCGTGATTGCAACAGTGTAGGGGGTGTAAAGAGTTGCCGGCTCGAGGATATCGTAGTTAAGATTACCACCATTGAAGATATCGGNGCCGGTTACTGAACCGAACGCAGGATAACCCAGACGNCGGAGCTCACACCATGCCTCGTAGTTGTTGGTACCCGAGAGGTGAACCCACTTCTGAATACCTATGCACTTCTTCCAGTTCGCAGCATCCCAGGGATAAGTATTGGTGATCGTCGAGTCAAACTCAACGCCGTAGGTGTNGCATGAAGCTTCGATAGCCTTCTGATAGTGCTCGGCTGCAGCCGAAGCGCTGCCNTAGCGCACCTCATATTCAGCAAGGAAGAACTCGGTCTCTGCCACTGTCACCAGATAAGCGGGAGAGTCATATTTCACTGCCGGCAGGCTCATTGTGTTCACGGTAACACCCGAAGCATCTGAAAGTGCGTTGCCCGACATGCCGCCGAAATATTTACCCTCGTTGTTCATCTGCATGATACCGGTGATACGGGGGTCATCAGCAGCCTGGAGAGTCTTCACCACAGTCACGTTAAGAGATATATTTTTCTTTGTGTAACTGTAGCTTGCATCGCCATAACCACGGAAGAAGGGGTTACACTTCTCATTCTGATCGGTCCAGCAACCTGCCCATGCTACATCGGCGGTGGGGAAGTTGTTTTCAGCGATAAGAGCAGCAACCTTGCTCTGAACATTCTCAACGTTGCTCATGCGCATGAGCATACGGAGCTTAAGCGCATTGGCTGTCTTGATCCACCCGTCGGCCTTGCTGTCAGAGAACAGGAAGTTCTTGCACACGAGGTCGGTAGGCTCTACATCGGCGAGAGCAGCATCAAGTTCGGCGAGGATACCTTCATAGATGTCTTTACCGGCATCGAAATGAGGCATCGGATAGTTGTCGACATCGGCCGCCTCAAAGTAAGGCACTTCACCGAAAGCGTCCACAAGAGCGGTGAATGCGGTGGCGCGCATTACCGTAGCAGCGAGTTTGGTACCCTTGTCACCTTCGGCATCGGCCTTGAGAATTACGGCCTGAAGGTTATTAAGGCCCTTCACATAAAGGTTGTACCAGATACCGTTACCTGTACCTGTACCCACATTGAACTGTGAGTTGGAGTTATAGTTGGAGTTACCCGGAACACCACCGTACTGCTCGGCATAGTAGCCGCCGTTCATCCTCAACTCACCACAGTAAGAGGTGCACACTGAGATCTCGGCTCCCGGAAAAATATCGCTCGTAGTGAGGTTATCGGCCGACGGAGAGTTGGGCGAGGTGTTGATATCGAGGTAGCTGTCACAGCCCGAGAGAGCGACGACGGCCGCAAGCAGCCCCAGTTTTATTGTATTCTTTATCATTGTCGTCAATTAGGCTTAGAAGATAACTTTGAGGTTGCAGCCAAACACGCGGGTGTAAGGAGTCATTGTCTCACTCTCACCGAAGCCGTATGCAAGGTCACTCGACGAGCTGCCCGAGGTCGACACTTCAGGATCAACAAACGGGTTGTTCTTAGCACGCCAGATGAAAAGGTTGTTGCCGTAAGCGGTGATGTCGACACCCGTGAGCTGAACTTTCTTGAGCCACTTTTTGGGCAGGCTCCATGTCAGCGACAGATTGCGCAGCTTGGTATAAGTGCGGTCTACGAGGTAGAAAGCCGAACCTTCACCATTCACATAGGTGTACCAGAAGTCCTGCATCGAGGTGTAACCGTAGTTAGAGCCATAGGTGAAAGGCATCGTGTTCTCGCTGTAGGTTCCATCGCCGTTATCGACAACAGTATTCGGGAGGATGAACGGATGACGCTGGTTGTAGTCACTCAGATAGCTGTAACCATTGAAGAAGAGTGAGCTCTTTGTCGATGAGTACATCTTACCACCGTAACGCACGTCAAGAGCTGCCGAAAGAGTCAGGTTCTTGAAACGGAGCGAAGTGGTGATACCGCCGGTCCACTTGTGCTGCATGTTGTAGCCGGTAGGCTTCTTGTCGTAGTCCATGCTCGGCGTACCGTTCTTGTTAACGATCTTATAGCCGTAGTAGGGGCTGTTCTCATCCTCCACATAATTGGGGAGAGTTGTCCAGAATTCACCGAGAGGCTTGCCTTCCACTGCGTAGAGAGTCATACCCATGTAGGAAGTACCAACGTAGTCCAGACCTGAGATCGAGAGCTTGCCATCCTCAAGGCCGTCGGGCATCGAGAGCACGGTGTTGTAGTTCTTGGTCCAGTTTATGCCAAGTTCCCAAGTCCAGTCACGGGTCTCAACGGGAATGAAATTGGCCATGAGCTCGACACCACGGTTACGCACGGTACCGAAGTTTACCACGCGCGATGAGAAACCGGTTGCNGGATCCGAAGGAAGTGAGAAGATCTGATCCTTTGTATCGCGGTTGTAGTAAGCAGCATCGATATCGATTCGGCCGTTGAAGAACTTGAGGTTTGCACCCACCTCAAACTCAGTGGTCATCTCCGGACGGAGAATACCGTTGCCCGCCGAAGCCGACTGCTGGAACGAGTTGACACCATTGAGGGGGAAAGACAGACCACCGGTCGAACCGTAGGACGATGCGATCGAGTAGGTGGTGAGAGTGCGGTAAACGCTTGCGTCGCTACCCGTCTTACCGTAGGCAAGACGAACCTTACCGAACGAAAGCACATCCTTGTTCTCGATAAACTTCGTGAAGATACCCGACAGAGTCACACCCGGATAGAAGTAACTGTTCATGGTCATGGGCAGAGTCGATGACCAGTCGTTACGAGCGGTAACGTCGAGGAAGAGGAACTCATCCCAACCGAGAGTCACGTCGCCAAACAGACCTACAAGGCGGCGCTTCGACCAGCTTTCACCCAGGCTGCTGCGGTTTGCACCGTTGCTGAGCATCCAGAAACCGGTATTGATCGAGAGATCCTGAGTTGTGCCGTACATGTAGTTGCTGCCACGCTCGTTGATGTTCACACCCACTATAGCTGCCATATCCAGACGGTCGTCAAGGAACTTGCGGGTATAATTGGCGAGGAAGTCATGGTTGATCTCGTAAGAGCGTCCATACTGCGTTGAGATCTCACCCTGAGAGTTCATCGAACTTGGAGGAGTATCGTAGTTCGAGTCGATCATCGCATCGTCAAGCGCGATCTGGGGAGTAGCGTTCTTGTAGTCGTAATCCGAGTAGTCGAAACCAAAACGATATGTAAGAGTCATGCCGTTGATCGGGAAGATATCAACCTGAGCCTTACCGTAGACCTGCTTCGAATTAGTCTCGTTCTTACGGTTTTCAAGCTGCCAGTAAGGATTGGTGAAGTCATAAGGAGTATAGTAAGCCTCCGGAGTAGCAAAAGGCGAACTTGTATCCTTATACCACTGCATCGGTATATCGGCAGGATGCTCATAGAGAGCGCCGGTGATGTTGTAGCTGCTCAGCGACGACACCTTAGTGCGAGCCGTGGCAAGATTCATCGAGGTCGACACCTTGAACCACTTGCTCGGCTGGAACGAAGCGCGGGTAGCTATCGTGTTACGGCGATATGAGTCAACATCCGTCGGGATAATACCGTCATTGTTGGTGTAGTTATAAGAAGCATAGTAATTGAGAGCCTTGTCAGCGCTCTGACCCGAGATAGCCACATTGTGATTCTGCGAAACACCGGTATCAAAGAAGTCGCGCACGCGGTTGGGCACTGCCTCATACTTATGGATAAGCTGCTGGCCGTTCCAGATCGGGCCGTAGACCTGCATCGAGCCATTAAGCTCGGGACCCCACGAACCATTCTCGATAAACGTCTGGTTACCGTTCCAACCCATACCGTAACGATCCTGCGACTTCGGGATATAAGCCACGCGCGAAGCCTCGACGTTACCTGAGTATGTCACTTCGAAATTCTTGCTCTCACCTGCGCCACCGCTCTTGGTGGTGATGATGATAACACCGTTCGACGCGCGCGAGCCATAGAGAGCCGTAGCCGCAGCGCCCTTCAGCACAGTCAGCGAAGCGATATCGTCAGGAGCTATATTGTTCACACCGCCGGCTGCCACAGCACGGCCACCGGTGTAGAGAGTCGTCGATGCCAGAGGCACACCGTCCACCACATAGAGAGGCTGGTTATTACCCGAAATCGAGCCGAGACCACGGATGTTGACGTTGTTGGCCGAACCAGGCTCATTGGAAGTCGTCTGCACCTGCAGACCTGCCACCTTACCCTGAAGAGCCGCCATGACGTTGCTCGTCTGCGACTTCTCGATATCAGCGGCACCCACCTGAGTTGCCGAGTAGCCGAGGGACTTCTCCGAGCGGGAGATACCCATAGCGGTTACCACAACCTCGTCGAGCATCTCAGAGTCNGTTCCAAGAACGACCTTGATCTCGCCCGGGACGATCTTAACCGTCTGCGAGGTCATGCCTACATAGCTTACGCGCAGAGTTTGCGCACTCGAGGGAACATTCACGATGCGGAAGCGACCGTCGATATCGGTCTGCGTGCCGAGCGTTGTCCCCTCCACAAGCACCGTGGCNCCGACGATCGGGTCACCACCCTCGTCAGTCACAGTACCCGTGACCGTCCTGTTCTGGGCATACGCGCCGAGCGTAGCCGTCAGGACCGCCAGAAGCATGAAGAGAANTTTTTTCATAAAAGATGAATATTGAATGATTTAATGAGCCATCAAATTNTCGTGTCATACATAGTGGTTATGATTATGATCACGCCTATTGGAATTTTTCTGATGGTTTCGCCGCAAATATAAAAAAATAATTTCACTTTATTTCACATTACNACCGATTTTTTATCAAAAAAGAGTCTAAAGAGTGAAAATTNTTTATTTTTCCACTTTTTTATGCACAAAAATGTGCTTTTTGTGTGCTTTTTTCTGTCATGCAAAAAANTACTAAACCATTCACATATATCCACGCAATGAAACATCTCGGAAAACTGCGTGCCGACAATACGTTTCTCATAGAAGGGATGTACGGCGACAACCCCAAACTCATGGGACGNCTCAGAACCGACGGACGTGTCACGCTGTATCTGGAATATTACATGGGCAAAGCACAGACAGTAAGTCGTAAGACCGGACATGGCTACATGCGGAACCTGCGACGCAATGAACCGCTGAACATATACATCTATAACCGCCCCGCCTCGCGACCTGAGCGGAGTCACAACCGCCGTATGCTCGACATAGCCCGCGGTGTCAGGCTCGACCGCGACAGGCAGATAGCGTCGGGCGTGAAGTCGCCTCTGCACCACGATACCGACATACTGCGCTGGATGGACGACTACTACAATGCCTACACCAAGAGCGATCACCGCCACATACTGCGCGCCTGCCGCATCTTCCGTGAGTTTCTTACCCTCACTCCCCAGCTATCGCACTTTTCAGGTGTACTACGAGCTTCGCAGCTCACACCGGCGCTAATGAGCGCGTTCACCGACTACCTGTGCCGGCGTTTTCGAGGCGAGGGGCCTCACACTCTCTATGCCCGATTCAAGAAAATGATGCGGGCTGCCGTGGAGGCAGGAATCCTCGCCGCCAACCCGTGCGACGGCGTAGCGATAAAAACCGACACGGGAGTATTGCGAAAGGAGGTGCTGAGCGATGACGAGATAGCGCGCCTCACAGTGACACATTGCCCCGGCGAGAACACCGAAGTGCGACGCGCCTTCCTCTTCTGCCTCTACGCCGGGCTGCGGTGGTGTGACGTGACAACCCTTACATATAATAATGTGGATTTCTCCAACCGGCTGCTGCAGTTTGAGCAGGCCAAGACCCGCGGACGCAGCACAGCCAGCGCGGTGGTGATCCCGCTCACACCCACCCTCGCGGCACTGATCGGGAAACCGCCCGCCCTGTCGCGCGATCAGCGGGTGTTCATCCTTCCGTCGCGCCGGGCCACACAGTCGGCACTCCGCCGCTGGATCACTGCCGCCGGCATCGACAAGCACATCACCTGGCACTGTGCCCGCCACAGCTTCGCCCTGCGGCTGCTAAACCACGGCGCCAACATCAAGACCGTGGCTGCCCTGCTCGGCCACAGCACCATCCGCCACACCGAGAAATACACCCGCGCCGTCGACTCCCTCAAACTCGCCGCCGTCCTCAGCCTCCCACCCCTCCGGGAACTCTAACATCCGTCTTCAACGGAAACACTAAATTTCTGAACTCTAATTTCCGTCGAAGACGGATATTAAGTCAAAGCCCCACATCGAGTCCCATCGCGACGAAGGTGTGGGGTGATGGATCGCGTAGTATCAACGGCCTCGAAGAGGTCGATTTGTTACCAAGGATAAAAGACAAGTCCGTTTTTCAATACCAACGTCTTAAACTCCGACTCAAGATCATGTAAAGAGTGATGAGACTGTTGCGATGATATGTAGTCATAAACCGCTTGCCAATGAGATGCAGAGAGCGAGAAAGCTCCATATTCTTTGCCCCATCCATCAAACATCGGGAAAAATCCGGATCTTTTCATCCAGACAGATGATTTGGATTTGATATTTCTCATCAAGTCGGCCAACGCCACACTCGGACTCAGACTCAAGAGAATATGCAGATGATCATGTACTCCATTTATTATATGAGGTTTACAACCCTCTTCTAATATTTGGTGCGCTATAACCCGGTATAAATCCTCCCTACGGTCATTTGTTATTACCGCCTGTCGACGATATGTTGTGAAAATAATATGATAATATGAAGTAACATAGCTCATAAGCGCAAATCTAACGATAAAACCAACACTGTGCAATAGCCGACGTCTTCGACGCCGTGTTTTTTCGCATGCTTATACCCCACACCTTCGCCTTCGGCTCGATGTGGGGCTCAATCCTAACATCCGTCTTCGACGGAAACACCGCGGTCACCCGATGCTGAAAAAACTGTTTTTTTTTCAGTTGTGCTTTGCGGGTGCTTTGCTGGGTGTGATATTATCCTGCATGTCAGTGACTCAATCGCCGATGCCATGCCCAGAACAGGACGGTCACGGGTGTCGTGACCGACGAGGAGGGCGAACCTCTCGTCGGAGCCACTGTCACTGTGGTTGGTGGAAGTCAGGCGACAGCAACCGATATCGACGGTGCATTCCGTCTGCAGGTTCCTGCGTCAGCCAAGAAACTCTCTGTTACCTACGTAGGTATGCAGCCACTCGAGGTCAACATCGACTTCAACGCACCCATGAACATCGTCCTCAAGACCTCACAGCAGGAACTCGACGAGGTGATGGTTGTGGCATTCGGTACGCAGAAAAAGCAGGCCTTCACTGGTGCGGCATCTGTGGTTAAAGCCGACGAGCTGGCAAAGCACACTACATCAAACGTTTCCAACGCTCTTGCCGGTGCAGTTCCCGGTTTGCAGTTGCGCGGTCAGAGCGGTGCACCCGGTAGCGGCAACTCAAGCATTAAGATCCGTGGTATCGCGTCGCTTTATGCGTCGACCGATCCTCTCATCATTGTCGACGGTGCACCTTACTCGGCATCGCTGACCAACATCAACCCCGATGACATCGAGTCAGTTTCAGTCCTTAAGGACGCAGCCTCGGCCGCCCTCTACGGCGCACGCGGTGCTGGCGGTGTGATCATCATCACCACCAAGCGCGGCAGCACAGCCGATGCAAAGATCTCATTCGATGCTAAGTGGGGTACCAACTCACGCGCTATCCAGGAGTATGACGTGATCGAGAGCCCCGCCGAGTACTACGAGGCATTCTATACTAAGCTCTTCAACTACGCAGCCAACGTCAACGGCCTCGGCCTCAACGCTGCCAATGCGTG